>CAYNZI010000123.1:0-6985 GCA_964401565.1 uncultured Spongiibacteraceae bacterium | reverse complement strand
TTTGGGGCTTCAACTTCATGAGGACCGAAATCAAGATGCCGATCTATCAAAAGAGACTAAAGTCGCACACATTAGTACTGACATGTCTCGAGTACACGCACTCGTTATCAAAACGAACGAAGAGCTAATGATTGCGCAGCAAACTGCCTTCCTAGTTAAACAACGAGTAGCCGAACAATCTGCCGTAATTTCGTTAAACAATATCCCCATAGCTATCAGCGCCAGACATATTCATCTCGACAAGAAAACATTCTCAGCATTGTTTGGCCCGAATATTGAACCCACACATTACGCTGATCTTTCACAACCCGGACAATTTGCGTGTGAGCAAAAAGTTAACTTAATTGGACCACGCAATCGTATAGATGGGGTTCGTCTACTGGGGCCCTTGCGCTCCAGGAATCAAGTAGAGGTTTCTCGTACCGATGAATTTCTACTTGGCGTCGATGCGCCGGTGCGCGATTCTGGCCAAGTCAAAGACTCGGCACCTATTACACTCGAAGGTCCAAACGGTATCGTACATCTGAAAGAGGGTTTAATTTGTGCAAGAAGGCATATTCATATGCACCCTGATGACGCTAAACTATTTGGTGTGAAAAACAAGGACGAAGTTGAAGTTGCCATTAGCGGTGGCCCCAGAGACTTGGTGTTTTGCGATGTCCTTGTTCGCGTCAGCCATGGATACAAACTGGAAATGCATATCGATACCGATGAAGCGAATGCCGCAGAGCTTAGCAAAGCAGGTAGCGGAGGGCTCGTTTATACCAACATCTCTGGCGCAGAAGCGACGGTAAGAACCAAGCGTACCCGGTAACGTCCGTCACGAGAACATCCCACAAACTCCGAATCACGTCTCCCTGCGGAAAGAGATGCGCCATACGAATACCCATTCGCAGTCTGGGGAATAACACTTTTTTTGTCGGTGAGTGTCAAACACTGTTGCTGTGTCTTTGATTTTGATTCTGTTACTATCGATAATCACTACGTCGTTATTGATTACGTAGCTTATCGCATATTGGGAGAACAAAATGACAGTTAAAGTAGGTGACAAATTACCAGCGGGTAGTTTAAAAGTCATGGGGACTGAAGGTCCTCAAGAGTTTACTATCAGTGACTTGTTCGATGGCAAAAAGGTCGTCATGCTCGCCGTTCCAGGCGCATTTACACCAGGCTGTTCAATGACGCATTTGCCCGGCTTTGTCGTTAGCGCTGACAAAATTAAAGCCCATGGCGTAGATAGTATTATTTGTCTATCCGTCAATGATGCCTTTGTTATGGGTGCCTGGGGCAAA
Source organism: uncultured Spongiibacteraceae bacterium (assembly GCA_964401565.1). Classification (GTDB taxonomy): domain Bacteria; phylum Pseudomonadota; class Gammaproteobacteria; order Pseudomonadales; family Dasaniaceae; genus Oceanicoccus. The sequence goes on along the minus strand of CAYNZI010000123.1, from coordinate 5,693 downwards.
GCCCAGAACGCTGATGAAATTATCATGGCAGCTGACGGAAGTGCCGACTATACAAAATCTCTGGGACTTGAGATGGATGCATCCAGTTTCGGCATGGGACTGCGAAGCAAACGCTACGCAATGATCGTCGATGACGGCATCATTACTTACTTGGGAGTCGATGCAAAATCTATTGAAGCCAGTGCAGCGGAAGCTGTTTTGGAACAGCTGTAATCACTGCCCATTGAACAAGAAGGCGGCGTGTCGGACGCCACCTACAGGCCGCCTTCTTGTTATATCTCTCCCTGGTTAATCACCAAGATTATCCTCATACACCTCCGGATTGAAGCAGCACGGCATTCGTTCACCCGACATGGCAGAGCACATGTTAGTAACCGCTAAATCCATCATCGCCAGTCGAGTTTCCGGTGTAGCACTGCCTATATGAGGAGTGGCTACGAAATTGGGCGCATCAAACAGCGCGTTTTCCGGCGATACCGGCTCCTCTTCGAACACATCAAAACCAGCTCCTGCTAGCCTGCCTTCTTTTAGTGCTTTTGCCAACGCACATTCATCGACAATGCCGCCGCGTGCTGTGTTTACCAGAACAGCACCAGGTTTCATTTTGGATAATGACTCCGCGTCGATTAGACCTCTTGTCTCTTCGGTCAATGCGACATTAATGCTGACGAAATCCGATTGACGGAGTACTTGATCAAGTGTGAGATTACGTACCCCTGCCACCTCTCGACCCGAGCGACTCCAGGCAACGACCGGCATATCAAAGCCGACAGCCCTTCGCGCCACGGCCTGCCCAATATCCCCCAGACCAACGATTCCCAGCGTTTTTCCCGCAACACTGCTTCCCAAAAAAACCTTCGGTGACCAGCTAGCTCCCTGCCACCCTCCTGTGCGTGCATAGCGGTCTCCCTGCGGAATACGCCTAGCTGCAGCGAGTAACAAACCGAAAGCCAAATCCGCCGTCGCATCAACCAGAACGCCAGGGGTATGCCCCAAAAAAATTCTACGCGCGCTCAATACGTCAACGTCGACGTGATCTACGCCAACAGAGACACAAGAAACCGCTTTTAGATTCTTAGCCGACCCAATCAACTCCGCATCGATCTGCTCGGTTAGTAAACAGATAATCCCATCCACATCCGCCACCCGGGCAATCAGTTCATCTCGAGGGATTGAGCCCTTACCTTGCCACAAATCTACATCACAGCACCCTGCCAATCGATTCAACTGTTCCGCGGGCATGTTGTAACTAACAAATACTTTATTCACATTACGACTCCGAGACAAACTATCTTTAGGTTAGGGCCAAGCGTACATCATCAATACCGCAAGACATGCACGGCCAGTTTAATACACTTCCAGCTGGAGCTGATATAATCTGGCGCTCACAGGCGCAGTTTTAATCTAAAACCACTGTGTGGAGTGATTTTCATCGGCGGTTAACAAACCAACACTGAATATCTCTGTTGACGTTTATCGAGGCAAATGGCATGACGATTACAGCACAACTTCTTTCTGGTTCACTGGGCGCTGAAATTAACGGCATCGACCTAACGCAGCCCCTAAATGACAATACCTATGCGGAAATTCGCCGATTGCTGGTGGAACATGAAGTGATTTTTTTTCGAGAACAGAACATTAGCGCGTCACAACACAAAGCGCTGGCTGAATCTTTCGGACCACTACAAACTCATCCCGCCTACGGCACAATTGAAGGTTTTCCCGAAATAACTATACTGGAAAGCACCCCGGAAAAACCCACTATGATTGAAGCGTGGCATAGCGATATGACCTTCAAAAAACATCCGCCGATGGGGACTGTATTACGCTCTCGCATTACTCCTCCCAAAGGCGGTGACACACTATGGTCCAGTATGACTACGGCCTATGATGGGCTGTCGAGCAATATGCAGAACTTTTTGTCAGGCTTGACTGCCGTTCACGACTTTGCTTTCGGGTTTAAAGAGAGCCTGGCAGAACCCGGTGGTCGAGAGCGATTAGCCAATGCTATAGCCGACAATCCTCCAGTTGAGCATCCCGTTATCTGCACACACCCAGAAAGCGGGAAGAACGTTATTTTTGTTAATCAGCTATTTACCACGCATATCGTCGGCATGACGACGAAAGAAAGCCGGGCACTGTTAGACTTCTTGTTTGAGCACGTAACCACACCAGAGTTTACGTGTCGCCTTAGCTGGCGACCTAACAGTATCGCCATATGGGACAATCGCAGTACACAGCACAAACCAATCAACGACTATTTCCCCGCCCATCGCCGATTAGAACGTACAACAATTGATGGCGACAAACCTTACTAAACGTAAAACTCTGGAGAATCACTATGACAAAAGCCGTAAGAGCGAGTGACACACCTTATGCCATTGAAGTAGAACAAGGGAAAAACTACTGGTGGCGCAGCTGCGGCCTGAGCGACCGCCAACCAGCCGCTATGCGATGGTGCTCACAAAACCTAGTAGACGGTAGAGCTGAAAAATCTATTGTTTTTCAATAAACGAGCCGGGGTCATCATCGTTTTTTTTGCCGATCAACTGATCGGCAAAATTGGCAATGACAGGTAGTCGTGGAGCATTGTCCATCAACGACATAACCAAAAGAACCAACCAAAGAATCATCGAGATCGGCGCAATAAGAATCATCAGCAAAGGCCCCAGCGCAGGTACGATCGGTAGTAGTATATTTAGAACAGTGAGCGACCCAAACAAAACAATTGATTGAGCACTATGGAACTGAACTGAAGAGTTTTTCTTTTCCAGTAAAAAAATCACTAAACCGGAAATCCAGCCAAATAAATAGGCCAAGAAAGTTGCTACATTGTCTGGCAAGCCCGTAGATGATTTGGACATAACTTTGCTCCAGTTTGTAAGATTTATTTCGAACCAATAACCCTAGTTTACTATGTCCGCTCAATTTAACAATTACTGTTTTAATAGGATTTCACTACCTCTAATATAGGGTCAATAAATGTTCTACGGTAACTTGCGGGTTGATGGTAAGCTGCTGCAAAGAATCTTCAAAAAATCATAACACCACATCAACGGAAACTGAATCAATGGGGAAAGTAAGAATGGGGATGGTTGGTGGCGGAGAAGGTGCGTTTATCGGCACCATTCATCGCATGGCCGCCAACATCGATGGCGAAATTGAATTGGTTTGCGGTGCTTTTAGCCGTACAGCAGACAAGTCTAAGCGCTCTGGCAAGGCCTTATATTTACCCGCTAACCGCGTGTACAGCGACTACCGGGAAATGATGGAAAAGGAAAAGGCCTTACCCGAAGAACAGCGCATGCAATTCGTCGCCATTGTCACCCCAAACCACCTGCACTTTCCCGTTGCCAAAGCGGCTCTGGAAGCGGGTTTTCATGTCTTATCCGACAAACCAGCCACCTATAGCCTGCAAGAAGCCCTCGATCTGCGCAGCCTAGTCAATCAAACAGGCTTGCTGTACGGACTAACACACGCCTATACCGGTTATCCGCTGGTGAAAGAAGCCAGAGCCAGAATTGCGGCCGGCGAACTGGGGGAAATCCGCAAAGTCATTGTCGAGTATCCCCAAGGCTGGTTAGCAGACCGACAAGAAGACCAAAACAACAAACAGGCAGCCTGGCGTCTCGATCCCGCGCAAGCGGGTATCAGCAGCTGCATGGGCGATATTGGTGTGCACGCTGCAAATTTGGCTGAGTATGTTTCAGGCCTAAAAATAACCGAGGTTTGTGCCGACCTTACTACGTTTGTTAAAGGCAGGGACCTGGATGACGACGGCTCTATTTTACTGCGCTTTGAGGAGGGGGCCAAAGGTATCCTGTTCTCCAGCCAAATAGCTATCGGAGAAGAAAACGCCCTACACATTAGTGTATACGGCGAAAAGGGAAGCCTCGAATGGCGCCAGCAAGAACCCAACACATTGTGGTTAAAGTGGAGCGATAAACCGACTGAAATGCTGCGCACCGGGGGCGACTACCTGAGCGAAATGGCCACACTCTCTACCAGAACCCCAATGGGTCACCCAGAGGGATACCTGGAAGCCTTTGCCAATATCTATGCCGCATTTTCAGGCCAAATTCGCGCCCGCGCTAGCGGACAGAAATTTGATCTCCGGATAGCAGACTGCCCGGGGATTAGCGAAGCCGTGCGCGGCATGGCATTTATCGAGTTAGTCGTCACCGCCAGTGCCAGCCACACGAAATGGCATGTTTTTAAACAACATTGATACGCAGAATTTGCCAACAGTTTAGAGGAAAAAGAGTGATGTCAAAAATGAAAGGACCCGCTATTTTTTTGGCCCAGTTTGCCGATAAACAGGCGCCATTTGACACCTTGGCTAATATTTCCAAGTGGGCCGGTGACCTTGGTTACAAAGGCATACAGGTTCCGACCGGAGATAACCGCTTCATCAATCTGGAAAGGGCTGCTGACAGCAAAGATTATTGTGATGAGTTAATCGGTATTTGCCGAAACAACGGCGTCGAAATTTCCGAATTATCCACCCACCTGCAAGGTCAGCTTGTCGCCTGCCACCCAACCTACGATACGATGTTTGACGCCTTTGCGCCCAGTGAGGTGAAAGGCAACCCCGCAGCAAGACAGAAATGGGCGGTAAAAGAATTGATGCTGGCGGCCAAGGCGAGTAAGAATTTGGGACTGAATGCCCATGCCACTTTTTCGGGTGCACTAATGTGGCATACGATGTACCCTTGGCCACAACGTCCAGCGGGCTTGGTAGAGGCTGGATTCAAGGAACTGGCCAGCCGTTGGTTACCTATACTGAATGCCTACGAGGATGCCGGCGTAGACCTCTGTTACGAAATACATCCCGGTGAAGATTTACACGACGGCATTACTTTCGAGCGCTTCCTTGAGTCGACAGGAAATCACAATCGCTGCCACATTCTCTACGACCCCAGTCACTTTGTATTACAGCAATTGGACTACCTCCAATTCATTGATTTTTACCACGACCATATTAAAATGTTCCACGTAAAAGATGCGGAGTTTAACCCCAATGGCAGGTCCGGTGTTTACGGCGGCTACCAAAACTGGGTCGATCGTCCGGGACGGTTTCGCTCTTTAGGCGATGGCCAAGTTAACTTCAATGCCATTTTCAGTCAATTGACAAAATATAACTATGAGGGCTGGGCAGTTCTTGAATGGGAGTGCTGTTTTAAGCATCCCGAAGATGGTGCCGCCGAAGGCGCACCGTTTATTGAAAATCATATCATTCGTACGACTAATAAGACCTTTGACGACTTTGCTGCCGGAGACGTGAGTGAGTCTGCTATCAAGCACATTTTGGGGCTGGAATGATTTTTCATATCATTTACACGACCAACCACTTACTCCAGAATCACCCCAGCCCGGATTATTTATTCAAGCCACAGAGCTAACTATTTCATTTTTTATAAGGCCCGTGAATTATTATGACTACACAATACGATCAAAGCGATGTTGAACTATTTCGAGAGAATGTAAAACGCTTTATTGCTGAAGAAATCACCCCGAATTTCGAGCAGTGGGAAAAAGACAAAATAGTCCCCCGAGATATCTGGAATAAGATTGGCGATGCCGGATTTCTATGTGTTGACACTCCCGAGAAATATGGCGGCTTTGGTGCCCACTTTATTTTTTCTGCAACCGTCGAGGAAGAATTCTCACGTGCGGGATGAGCATCCATAGCG
>CAYNZI010000122.1:0-6991 GCA_964401565.1 uncultured Spongiibacteraceae bacterium | reverse complement strand
AGTCGGTAAAGAACCACCTTGCTGTTTGGGCGGTCATATACACCGAACCGCTCCGATAATAGCAGTCCCAACAGCACCAAAAATTTGGCGATGGGCACCACCACGCTGGCAATAAAAATAACCGCCGCTATCGGGTAAGAGCCGTGCTCCCACAGCAATATCACACCGCCAACAATGGTACTGGGCACTTCGTCACCCAGCGTATTGGTTTTCATTATCGGCCAAACGTTAGCCGGTATATACATTACAATGCCAGTAATCAGATACAACCAAGTGCGTTGCAGGCTATCTGGTTTGCGTTTGTGCAATACGCTATCGCAAAAAATGCAACGATGCTCAGCCGCCGACTGCACCGTCGCGCAGTGGTGACAAGCCGCCAACGAGTGCTGTCCGTTATCCTTTAAGTCAAGCAACGGTGTGATAATGGGTTTTTCCCGCGACAATAGCCTTATTGTGTTCGCCAATTGAAAATTATCCACATGTAATATCGTCGCAATCAGAAATACATTGAACAGGGCGTAAGCCCAAAACGACAGCCCCAGATCGATATCAGCCAGAGTGACCACTTTGATCATACTGATCAACACCCCGAGAAAAAATATCTCCGCCATATTCCAAAATTTCAGTGTATCGACAATGCGCAGTAGCCAAATGGTTCGGGTGGAAACCATCCGCAATTTGATTGACAGCACCAGCCAACCCAATACGACAATAAACAATACTGGAATACCGACAATCACAATCAGCATAAACAGACCCAGTGCCCATGCATCCATCGACAAAAGAATTTCTACGATTTGTAACAAAGACAGGGCTTGCTCATACCCTTCAACCCCAAGCTTGATAAAAGTAAACGAACTGCTAGCCAGCAAAAATAGCAGCGCAGTGAACGAAAATACCAGCATCCGCTCCATGCCATTTTTATGAACTTTAGTAATAACATAACCGCACCGAGGACAAGCAGCCTTGCACCCTTCCCGAAGGGAGTCGATATTGACCAACAGGTCACATTCGTGACAGATAGCTAATTTTTTGTCTTGAAGATCCCGCAAGCGCTACAACCCTAATAATGCGTACCCTACGGCCGCGTCTAAGTCGAAGAACAAGCCGCGATATTTGTTAATCCCTCTACTGTCACAATAGTAACACTCCGTTAATGGAACGACTATGCCCGAGAGGACACGGGAATAATGTAAGTGACAGCCTAAATCATATGAAAACCATTTCAACATAAGCAGCAAAGTGTCCCGGAGTTATAGGGGCTATTCAGCATTGGCTGTATGCTGGTAGTATCAATCTGCCATTGAAGATGGCTACGTGCTTTGTCAACGGAAGCTTAAGGCCATCCAATCACTAACATAATCGTAGGGTAGTATGCACTGGCAGAAGGTAGAGTCGTCACTCAATGCATTCATTCGCGACCATTGTCTCCCCGACAATTTTTACTGGCTAGCAAAGCAATGGTACTGGCCTTTGGCGAAACATCTGCTCGACCGCCAAGCGTCCATAGATTTATTAGGCATTAACGGTGCACAAGGCACAGGGAAATCAACGCTCGCGAGTGTACTCAAATTGTTTCTCGAGGTCGGCGCCGGCCTCAAAGTGGTAGCACTATCATTGGATGATTTCTATTTAACGCGTGAAGAGCGCAACACCTTAGCCAGAACTGTCCATCCCATGTTACAAGTGCGCGGGGTTCCCGGCACCCACGACATTCAATTCGCCTCAGCGACAATCAATAGTCTGTTAAACAGTAAACCCGGTACTGTTGTTGGTCTGCCGACGTTTGATAAATCAATTGATGATCGTGTGCCGATATTAGCGTGGCCAACAGTGACTACCCCCGTAGACTTGGTCATCTTTGAGGGGTGGTGTGTTGGCAACACGCCAGAAAACAATCTTGCGCTTCAGCAACCTGTTAATGCACTGGAAGCCGAATTCGATGCTGAGCAAGTATGGCGTCACTATGTTAACGAACAACTAGCATCGGACTATCAAGCGCTGTTTGCCTTAATGGACGGAATCGTGATGCTAAAAGCGCCGAGCATGGAAGTGATACTAGAGTGGCGTTGGTTGCAGGAAAAGAAACTCATTGATCTAAAGGGTTCTAATGGTTCCGGGGTAATGAACCATAACCAGGTTAAACAGTTTATTCAGTACTATGAACGTTTGACCAGGCACAGCTTGTCAGAACTGCCCTCCAGGGCCGATCTAGTTTACCATGTCAGCAACGACCACAGCATCGAGCACACCACGGGGCCATGGAGTGAGTCCGCGTTATAACGCTATGCGCAATCGCACCATGTCAATACAACGAATGCCGTTTTCGAAAATTGGCTCCGGATAAGATTTAAAATAATCAGAATCAATACTATGCATTCTAAATCCACATTTCTGATAAAGCGCCAACTGAGAGAGGCTTGAGTTACCTGTGCCAACTTCCATGACTTTTGCCCCGAACTGCTTGGCCAATCGCTTCCCTTCGCTAATCATCTGTTTGGCAATCCCCTTCCCTTGATGCTCTGCTAGAACTGCAATGTTCTTTAACTCTACAATCTCGTCCTTTTCCATTAATACTGCAACACTAACGAATTCACCATTGTCCAGACACACAAGTATTGTAGACCCTGCGATATACGAGAGAACAGCGTCTCTGTCAGGATCTGCCGATACTTTATCTGGACTTTTAGGCTTCCAATCGATTCTTACAGCACTGCCGTTCTTTGCTAGATAGCTGGGCTCACCCCATTTCAAAGTTTCCGCAATCCTACCAACCCCATCATGCTCTGCCGTATCAAATATGACGGTCCGTATATCTAGAAGCAGCTTCTTTGCCTCATTAGGGTACGAATCAAACTTTCTCTTTAGATCAATATTCAATGCTTTCCTCGACAGTGTGATGACACATTGCACCAAAAGAGAAACACGGCTTACGGCGTCTCGCTGCTTGATGTGTTAAACGTTTTCTGGAGCCACTGATTAATATATATGGCAGCCTGCTTATTTGATACCAAGTCTAAATGTTTGGTACCTTCTACGATATGAAACTCGGCCTGAGGCGCATTATTCGCCAATATATTTTCATATTCATTGGGATAAAAGGCTTCATCTAACTCGCCGACTAGCAGTAACATAGGGCCTCCATTACTAGCCAAATCAGTTTCGTATGCTTGCGGTGAAAATGACTCATTGAGTCGATAACTGTAACTATCCAGTTGTAAATCCGTTGTTACCCCTGCCGGTCGATTAAAAAATAGGACAGGCAATCCATTTAGGCGTTTAATGCCTACATTGTTGAGCATAGCTAACCCCGCATATCGAAGCGCAGCTACCTGAACCCAACCGCCGGAGTTTGGCCGAACAGTTGGCGCCGAATGCCCTAAGTATGGTGCTAGTAGAATAGACCCATCGAATTGACTTAGCTTATTTCCACCATATTTGACAGCAAGGCCCCCGCCGGATGAGTGGCCTCCAATTAGCACCCTACTAATTTTTGAAGATTGCTTTATGTGCCTATGCAGATCTTCTAAATCGTGCTCGAACTGTCCAAGGTAGTTAACATCTCCAGGCGATGAACCCTGTGAACGGCCATGCCCACGAAGATCAGGAATCACTACCGTAACATCGGACTCTCTATTCAGCGCCCTAGCCAGAGGAATCAGAATCGCCCTTCTGAGCCAGACCCATGCATCAAAATAAACCATACATCTGATTTTCCGGCTATATACCGATAAAACAACTCGGTTTTGTCTCGGGCTAAGTAATGTGTTTCTTCAACAGCATCTAATGAAAAATCCTGCTTTCCCATTACATCGAAATCTAACCCCTCCTCTGGAATAGTTCGCGCAAAAGGGAAATAAGTAAGGGCAAAGGCGATCACCAAATAGATTAGTGGTGTTGTGATTGCGACTATTAGAATGGTACGCATTGAACTTCCTTTTCGGTTGACACCCAAATTTCACGTGTTTACGCGCCGCGCGTGGCTTTCTACTATTGGCACTAATATATTGTTTTTACAGGGAAATATCCAATTTATCCAGCGAGTGTCAGCGTCGTGAAGAAATACCTCATCTAAAGGGGTCAGAGCCCTTTATTGAGATCACCCGGCCGGCCCCGCCGAGCCAGTCCAACTTTTGTCGACAACTGACACTCTACTTTTTCTCTGAACATGTCGCTTCCAAGCGGCGTGCCTGTTTGCCATGCTTCACCAATGTTTTTCAATTTTTCTGCATCGATATAGCCATCAAAAAGAGAAGTGTAAGCTTGAATACGCTCTTCACCGGTTTTACCTAAACCAAAATAAACCTCGTGCTGAGTGATAAAACTAATCTCCCGAAGGCCTGCATTATGACAAAAACTCGACCACCGATAATGTCCTGGCGCCTCTACCATCCCTGCACGCACTGGATTTAATTCGATATAACGCATCACCGTCAAGAAATAGTCTTCAACATCAACTAGGCTCGACTTATATCGACCTTCCCAAATTGAACCACTCTTTCCATACTTGTGATTCATATAGGGCACATACCGCCTGCCTATATATTGCATAAACAAACTTAGACGCGGGATACCGGACGGCGTAATCAGGAGATGGATGTGATTAGTCATAAATACAAAAGCATGCACCAGCACATCATAACGTCTAGCGGCCTCTGCAACCCAATATGCGTAGGTAGCATAATCTTGCGATTCGAAAAATACTGGATCACGTGAATGCCCTCGGTGCACAATATGAACAGGAACTTCAGGCAAATAAAAACGCGGTTTTCGTGGCATTGCTTCCTCTTTGAAACAATTACTGACATTATTAGAGACTACCAAATTTTGGCGATAGAATCATGCGGGTATTAAAGGGCTCTGACCCCTTTAATAAGAGCCCTATAATTAGGAACGGGAAATAACTTGTGGAAAATGAATTTGTGCGGGTTTCAAACCTGCATCGAAGTTTCAGGGAAGGTGATGCCAGCCACTCCGTATTAGGGGGAGCTTCGCTTAGCATTAATAAAGGCGAGACAATTGCTTTACTCGGCCGCAGTGGTTCAGGGAAGTCTACACTGCTAAATGTAATCAGCGGTATCGATAGCGCAGATACCGGTGTTGTCGTTGTCGATGGTATCGATCTCACAGCGTTATCTGAACATGAACGCACCCTGTTCAGACGTCAGCATATCGGCTTTCTTTATCAGTTCTTCAATTTGATCCCAACACTGACGGCATCCGAAAATGTAGCCCTTGTTTTGGAACTAAACGGTTACACCCAAGCAGAAGTCAGGGAGAAAACCGATCACATTATTTGCGCGGTTGGACTCGAGAGACAAAAGGACAAATTTCCCGACCAAATGTCCGGAGGTGAGCAACAACGTGTCGCAATTGCTCGAGCCCTTGTCCACTCACCGAAACTGGTGCTGGCAGATGAGCTTACCGGCAACCTTGACGCCGAATCCGGGCAAAAGATTCTGTCGCTACTGCAGGAGCTGATGGGTCAAAGCGGCGGGACTTTATTCCTCGTCACCCATAGTCTGGCCGTAGCGAAAACCGCTGACCGCATTTTAACACTGGAAAACGGGTTGCTGATTGAGCGGGAGGGACACTTTGCTTGGTAATCTGTTCACGGCAAACAAGCTCCTAACGCGCAGTAGCTTGCGCTTTATGGATCGTCATCGGTGGCAAAGCTGGCTGACCGTTATTGGCGTGATGTTGGGCGTTACCATGGTGGTAGGTGTTGACCTCGCCAACAATAGCGCACGGCGCGCCTTTTCCCTGTCATTAGAATCAATTGCCGGCCCGACCACTCACCAGATTATCGGTGGACCTACAGGCATTCCGGAACACATATTTACGACATTGAGAACGGAACTCGCGATTAGATCAAGTTTACCCATGGTAACGGGGCAGGTCATTATTCGCGGAGAACCATTTTCGCTATTGGGTGTTGATCCCATTAGCGAAGCCAGCGTCGGCAGACATACCGCCGGACTGCAATACCAGGGTCTTGGTGTTGCCTTTTCAGCCCACAACTCTGTCATGTTGCCAGAGCGCGCAGCAGCACGCCTGAAATTAAAACCGCACGATGTTTTCAACATGCAAAGGGGCGGCAAAGACTTGTCGGTTAGACTCGCGGCGACTTTCCCCTCTGACAACCCAGCCGCAACCGACGGCCTGGTATTTGCCGACATCGCCGTTGCCCAGCGCCTGCTAAATCGCTTCGGATATCTGGACCGAATCGACCTTATATTGGACGAAAAAACTGCCGCATCTGTCCGCGCATGGCTACCAGCGGGACTTAGTCTGGTTGACAGCGAATCACGTAACGACAATTTGCGTCAGATGAGTGAAGCTTTCCATATCAATTTAACCGCAATGAGCCTGCTGGCTCTTCTGGTTGCGACCCTGCTCATATACAACACCGTTACCTTGTCCGTTTTACAAAGACGCAATACCCTCGGTATTTACCGCGCGCTTGGCGTCACTCGCAGGGAAGTATTTTTTGTCGTTATCAGAGAATCGCTCGTCCTCGCGACCATCGCGAGTTTAGCTGGACTGGTATTGGGCTTGCTACTAGGCCAGGTACTGGTACAACTGGTCACTCGCACCGTCAATGATCTGTTTTTCAACCTGCATGTGACAGCCTTTATCATTGACCCTATATCACTGCTAAAGGGGTTTGTCGTTGGACTGGGTATGTCGCTGACAGCCTGCTCAATACCCGCATGGGAAGCCAGTCGCAATCGGCCAATCAGTGTGATGCAAAGGTCTGTTCTCGAACGCCGCTGGCAGCACAGGCTGCCTAAGCTTACTATTGGCGCCATCATCATGCTGACACTTGGTTTTCTTATCCTGACACCGACTCACGGCACACTGATTGAGGGCTTTATCGCTCTAACGTTTATCATATTGGGCTTTTGTTTGCTGGTGCCGGTGTTCCTCATTCTAGCAACGCGATCTTTATTGCAGCTATTCTCACCCTGGCTAAGCAGCACCGCACGCA
>CAYNZI010000121.1:0-7015 GCA_964401565.1 uncultured Spongiibacteraceae bacterium | reverse complement strand
GCAATCAGAGGCAACGGAGTGACGTTATTGCGGAACATAAAAGATGAGCGCTGAGCGAGTGACTGAGACCGGCTGTTTTTTAAGCCGGGCTCAGGCGCGAGGGAAGGCAGCCGGGACGGCCGCCAGCTGTGGAGCAATCACGTCGCGCCGTTGCCGGGCGGGTTAAGTGCCATTACTGCCAGGCCAAGTAATCGGTTCCGGAGCCTACAATTTTACTATGCCAACCGCTATCGCACTGTCAGCTCAAGAATCATGTAAGTAAAAATGCACGCCGCATATATCAACCTGACTGTCTGAAACGTAACAGCCTCGCTGGCGAGCCTGCGTTAAACCCGCGGCTCTATCATTCACCGCCAAATGAATCCCGCTCAATCCGGCTCCACGATCATCAACCTCATCGACAAAACTGACATAAGTATTGCTAAGGTTCATTGAAATACCACCACGACTGTCGAGAGGCAGGCCGACTACCGCGCCCCACCGCTCTGCCAGCGCGATGGGGTCGCCTGCTTGCAGTTCAACACCGAGAAAACCTTCCGTTACATCCCGCCTCACTTTATCCTCCCAGCCAACACCACCTACCGGCTCCCAATGCCCATTAAAATCGCAACCCTTATCCCAATCCAGCTCAAAAAAAGCGGCTATCATATCGCCTGGGTGAAACTGACAAATACTGATATTGTCATTTTCAGACTCCCAGGCAACACGAACATGATTGTCAGCAGCACGCTGCCTTGCCGCCTGTTGATTCTCGAGGTTTTCGGTTTGACAGATAATCATATAACCACCATCACCTTTGCGGCGCTCCAAATAGCGACCCGCCACCGTATCTTCTTGCACACAAGATACCACTTCGAGGAAGTTATTTCCGAAGGCTAACAAATTATTTTTCAGGCCAAAATGAATGAGTCCCGGGTCGATGTGTGCACTATTGACCCCGAAAATTGTTGTTAAATCATCAATGGTTTTATCCAGGTCTCTGGCAACCAGGCAAATTTGCCTGAGGTGAATAGTCATCATCATTCTCCCATGTTAAGTGACACCGTCGTTAATCAGGTTATCGAGTATACATAGCTCGCTGTCCGTTTAGAAATACCGGGATAGCCGCGAAAAACATTAACAGTTGTTAACCCTTGCCGCAGCCAGACGGCCCTGCAGCGGTGGTTCTGCTCAGAGAATGCTGTACTATAAACCCCGATGTAAATCACCAGCCAAACAAATTGATATAGGAGAATAATGATGTCTGAAGCCTGGATAATTGATGCCTGCCGTACCCCTAGAGGAATTGGTAAAAAAGGCAAAGGCGCTCTCGCCGATGAACATCCACAACACCTAGGTGCCGCGGTACTAAAAGCCTTAGCCGAACGCAACAGCCTAAAAACAGAAGATGTTGATGACATTATATTTGGCACCAGCAACCAAAGAGGCCAACAAAGTGGCGATCTAGCTCGCATGGCAGCACTCGACGCCGGCTACGATACTCGCGCCAGCGGCATGACACTGGATCGTTTTTGCGGATCCGGTATTTCTTCGGTAAGTATCGCAGCGGCGAACATCATGTCCGGAATGGAAGACTTATGCATTGGTGGCGGCACCGAAATGATGTCTACCTTCGGACAAGGCGGCGGCTCGCCCTTTATGGATAATGACAACCTGCGCTTGCGTGCAGTACATCCGCAGCCTCACCAGGGTATCTGCGCGGATGCTATTGCGACACTCGAAGGCATTGACCGGGAAGCACTTGATCAATTGGCCGTTGTGTCACAACAGCGCGCTGACTATGCGATTAAACACGGACACTTTGATAAGAGCTTAATCACTGTTTATAAAACTGATGGCACCGTTGCCCTCGATCATGAGGAATTTCCACGCCCCCAAACAACGCTTGAAGCCTTGTCACAATTAAAGCCATCGTTTGAGGCTATGGCTGACTATCCTCTGGACGACGCGGGCACAACTTACCGCAAGATGATTTTACAAAAATACCCTGATCTCAAGATCAAACATATGCATCATGCTGGCAACTCTTCAGGCGTAGTCGACGGCGCTGCAGCCGTGTTATTAGCCTCCCCCGGTTACGCAAAGGCCAATGGCATGAAACCTCGCGCTCGCATTGTTGCCATGTGCAACATGGGTGACTCTCCAACGCTAATGCTCAACGCTCCCGTTCCAGCGGCAAAGAAGGTCCTCGCCAAAGCAGGTATGAGTATTAATGATATCGACTTGTTCGAAATCAACGAAGCCTTTTCTGTGGTCACCGAGAAGTTTATCCGCGACTTGAATCTAGATAGAGCTAAGGTCAATGTTAATGGTGGTGCCATGGCGCTAGGTCACCCAATTGGCGCAACTGGCTCCATGCTCATTGGCACTGTTATCGACGAATTGGAACGGACTGACAAGCAATTCGGTCTGGTTACTATGTGTGCTGCTGGCGGCATGGCACCCGCCATTATTGTCGAGCGCATATAACCATCACGTAGATTGACAACTCCGTCACTGGAGTTTTATGCCGGTTTGACCTTCGCTTCTCTCGGGCCAAACCGGCACAATTCACATCCAAAGTTCCGATTTATACAATAATTACTTAACAAAAGGAGCCTATCGATGAGCATCAACGTAACCGCCAGCGGACAAGCCTGCGGCGCTGAAGTCACCGGTCTCGATCTCAGTATACCTCTCGACGACAACACGATAAAATCCGTTCGCGCCGCCTGGCTGGAACACCACGTATTGTCGTTTCCCGACCAGCTTATGTCAGACGACGACCTTGAGCGCTTTACCAACTACTTCGGCCCTTTTGGCGACGACCCTTTTATTCTCCCCATCGCCGGTCGCGAACACGTCATCGCCATTCAACGAAATGCCGATGAAACCTCATCTATATTCGCCGAAGCCTGGCACACCGACTGGAGCTTCCAAGCAAATCCTCCCGCGGGTACCTGCTTGTATGGCATTACCATACCTCCAATTGGAGGCGATACCTTATTTGCCAACCAACACAAAGCATTAGCCGATATGCCCACTGAACTGCGGGCAAAAATTGAGGGGGAATTAGCGATTCATTCAGCGGCTGGCGCCTATTCACCCGATGGAATGTATGGCAAAAACGATAAAGATTCCGGGCGCAGCATGCTCATAAAAGCGGCCGACGAAGCCAAAGAAACACATAAACATCCGCTAATCAAAGCACACCCCGAGTCAGGTGAAGAATGCTTGTACAGCTGCCTAGGTTACATTATTGGCGTTGACGGTCTCGACCAGGAACAGGCGATTGAGCTGCTGGCAGAAGTTCATGCCTGGCAAACTCGCCCCGAGTTTCAGTATTGCCATCAATGGAAAAAGAACACGTTGGTCATGTGGGATAATCGTTCGGTGTTACACCGCGCCACCGGGGGTTTTGAAGGCTATGATCGTCTCCTTCACCGAACCACAATTGGCAGCACTGCGTGAGCAATGACGAGGTGACCCAAAGCGGTTTGACTGACTCGATCGCCCAGGCCATTGAACAACAAAAGGCAATTCCTCCCATGCCTGCAGGCCTGACAATGGAGCGGGCCTACAAGCTACAACAGCAAGTAACGAGCCAGCTCAGCAATCAAACAGGCATTGCTGGCATTAAAGCCGGTCTAACTGCAGGCCCCGTGCAACAATATTTTAGCATTGACGACGCGGTGATTGGCTCCCTGTATGAAAAGGGTCGTTTATCTCCGGGTTGCCAGATTGAATCTATTCCCGGACTTATGCTGGAATGTGAAATTGGCGTCATTATTGGCAGCGATCAAAAACCAATTTCGCTGGTACCGGTGATTGAAATTGTCTTTCTGAAATATACCGAACCCTCCGACCTAAACGCGGCTAACATTGTCGCTGTCAATGTTGGTGCGGACCGCTTTATCTGCGGAAAACCACTCCCGTGGGATCAGAATTGCAGACCAACCGACCTATTGCTAACTAGAGATGGGGAGACCGTGAACCAGGCTTCCACAGCCGATTCGTTAGGGGGACCAGCTACGGGCTCAGCATGGATGATTCAGGAGGCCCACAACAGACAGTTCGATGTAAAAGAAGGGATGTTATTCATTCTGGGGACTTGTGGTCCGGCTATTCCGGCCGATAAAGGTGAGTATCTCGCGAGCTATGGAGCGCTGGGTAATATAGCCTTCTCGGTATCGTAATTCCCACCGTGGATCGCCGTCTCTGATGATTCGCCACAGGCCGTTCACAACAAGCCGCTCACAACAAACCAAGAATAACACGGCTTGCTGAACTAACGACTGTTGTCTGCTGCATTTTATCAATGCATAGATCTGGCGAATCATCACCTTTCCTATCCTGTATTAAATCCATCCAAAAGAATATCGACGATTAGAACAGGGGCCAACTAGGCTCATTACCATGTGTCAACATGATTGCGCTTTTTCCCTTCCCGCGGAAGTGGTTTAGGCGCAGATTTCAACGCACTCATTATCCAGCGACGGGTATCTTTGGGATCAATCGCGTCATCTATTTCAAGGAACGATGCCATATTGGTGGCCTTGCCTCGCTCGTAAGATGCAGCGACCATCTCAAGATACTTATTATTGCGTTCATCCAGATCTTCAATGGCTTCAAGCTCTTTGCGAAAACCCAGTTTAACAGCACCTTCCAAACCCATGCCGCCAAACTCTCCGGTAGGCCACGTAATCGTAAACAGCGGAGACATAAAACTGCCTCCCGCCATCGCCTGTGCACCAAGACCGTAGCCCTTACGTAAAATTACCGTAAAAAATGGGACTGACATACTAGCCGCGGTGACAAACATCCGTCCGAAACGGCGAACAACCGCTGTTTTTTCAATCTCCGGGCCCACCATAAATCCAGGTGTGTCACAGAGGAATAAAATGGGAATATCAAAAGCGTCGCAAAGCTGCATAAACCGCGATGCTTTATCGGCACCAGGCCCATCAATAGCACCACCCAAATGTTTGGGGTTGTTGGCCACAACACCAACAGGACGACCTTCAATACGAACAAAGGATGTAATCATACCGATACCATATTGCTCACGTAACTCCAGGATACTATCCGTATCGACCAAGCCCTCGATCACAGCGCGAATATCATAAACACGTAACCGGTTTTCCGGAATGACGGTACGTAATAAACGCTGATCAGCGCACTCCCAGTCATCAGTAGGCCCCTGAAAGTAAGACAGGTATTTCTTCGCCACGACTACAGCCTCAGCCTCATCTTCGACAGCGATATCAACCACACCATTGGGAACTTGAATCGACATTGGACCCACTTCATCGGGGGTATACACTCCCAAACCACCCCCTTCAATCATCGCCGGGCCACCCATACCGATTGATGAATTGCTAGTGGCAATAATAACATCACAGCAACCTAACAAGGCCGCATTACCAGCAAAGCATCGGCCAGAGTTAATGCCAATCATTGGCACCAAGCCACTGAGCTTGGCAAAGTAAGAAAAGGCTAAACAATCGAGACCGGCAACACCCGTGGCGTCGGTATCACCAGGGCGGCCGCCGCCGCCTTCAGTTAGCAGAATCACCGGCAGCTTTTGTTTTTCTGCCAGTTCAAACATGCGATCTTTTTTAGCATGGTTTAATTTCCCCTGGGTACCCGCTAATACCATATAGTCATAAGACATCACCACGCATTGGCTTTCACGCTCACCAAACACATCACCATTAACGCTACCAACACCCGTCACCATGCCGTCAGCCGGAGTTTTACGGATCAAATCCTCCACCGAGCGACGACGACGCTGGGCCGCAATAGCCAATGGACCATATTCGACAAAACTGTCTTCATCGCAAATATCGGCAATGTTCTCGCGAGCAGTGCGCTGATGTGTTTTCCGACGTTTGGCTACCGCCTCCGGTCGCGCCTCATCCATCCCAAAATAGTGTCGCTCCAACACTTCCGCCAAATCAGGACGAATATGATCAAGATCAACGACCTCTTCCTCAATTTTTTCCGCCTCCGCTACCTCAGCCGGTTCGATAATGATAATGCCATGACCTTCGTAAATCGCTTCGCCCGGAGATACACTAATAGTTCTAACAATCCCGCTAATGGGCGACGTTATAACGTGCTCCATTTTCATCGAGTCCATCACCGCCACCGCCTGACCCGCCGAAACCTCCTCGCCGATACTCACACTGAACTCGACGATAGTTCCCTGCAACGGTGCCGGGACAACATGCATGCCGTCAGGGGCACTATCATCAGCCTCAGCGTGTGATGCGTTGCCCCCGTGAGCTAAGATCGCCAGCGGATCGTTAGACGCTGTTACCGCAGGCGTATCGAAGTAGTATTTTTCCCGCTGCTCAGCGGCAGACTGAAATAAAGCGGATGACTGCTCATCAATAAAGCGCGTATATATTTTTCCTGAAACAAACTCTTCTCGCTGTAACAATGCCTGAAGATAAGAAATATTTGTATCCAACCCACTGATTTTAACTTCACCCAACGCCCTATAAGCCTTGGACAATAGCGCGGGAAAATCAGCACTAGCGGAGTGCACAATGAGTTTCGCCAACAAACTATCAAAAGAAGGACTGGTGCGATAACCCGCATAGCCAAAACCGTCAACACGTATACCTCGACCAGAGGGCATTTCATACGTATTGATAACGCCACCTGTAGGCCGCGCTTCGCCATCTTCGGTCATCACTTCCATATTGATTCGGGCCTGCAACGCATATCCTCGGGGAGATAAAAACGGGTCCTGAGCTAGACTCATATCAGACAATGACTGACCGGAGGCAATGCGTAGCTGAGTTTGAACAAGGTCAATATCCATCACTTCTTCAGTGACTGTGTGCTCCACCTGCACGCGTGGATTTGCTTCAATAAAAGCGAAATACGCATTGTCCACATCTGTCAGAATTTGATCGGCGTCGACAAGAAATTCAAAGGTGCCAATATTTTTATAATTCGCATGTTTTGCCAATTTCACCGCGGCTGCGGTAATTTTTTCGCGTAGTACCGAACTCAAATCAGGGCA
>CAYNZI010000120.1:0-7037 GCA_964401565.1 uncultured Spongiibacteraceae bacterium | reverse complement strand
ATTCAGCAGTCTGTCTAATTATTGAGTAATGTCGTTTCAATTTGATGCCTCAGGAGCCAATATCAGAGTGTCAATTTTCGCGACAGAGAACGAGCGAGTGCGACAAAACGTTAATGGTACTAATGTGATGCTACGAAGGTCGCAGAATAGTGTTCAGAGAGCACGTGAGTGCATTTTATGATGATTTGCTGATAAAAACAGTACTTATCAACAGTAAGTTTCACTATCTCCGCGATTGGTCGAGAAATTGCAGCAGTGGCCCGTTAAGACGAAGAAACGTCGCGATTTCAAATCAGTGTAAAATCATGTGAATAAGTCTCTATTTTTTGCCCGGGGAGGGGGTAATTGTCGTCCCATGACGGAACAGCTAGCATGTATTTCAAATTTCGATCATTATTGAATAACATCATATAGCCGTTGCCATGCCTACCTACAGCAACATTAGCATTACGTATCCCGGATACTCGCCGTCGCGGTAGACTAGAGGACCACTGTATCCATGGCGTACAGAAATGAGTGCATTAGTCTATCCCCACAGCGAACCCCCTATATTTGGCACCACGTTTGAAGTGGCAAACGGTGTCTATTGGGTCAGAATGCCTCTGCCTATGTCATTGGACCATATTAATTTGTATCTACTGGAAGATGATGACGGTTGGTGGATTGTCGATGCAGGTATTAAAACCGAAGAAATCACCCGGCACTGGCAGACTATTTTCGACAACGAACTTAAAGGTAAAACCATAAAGGGCGTCTTGATTACTTATATGCATCCCGGCCACATTGGTCAAGCTGGATGGATTTGCAAAAAATTTCGCGTGCCGATGTATATAACGGTTACAACAGCGTTAATCGCTTTCTGGCTGTAATTTAAGAAACGCCTCGATATCGTCTCTCTGAGCCAAACCATCTTTGTAGCCCAAATCGATCAGCCGCTTACAAAAACGTGGTGTAAACAATAGGTAGCTGGCAATACTCACATCTCCGCCAGTGGCGCTTCCGCCACTGGTTTTTAGGAACGTCCGAATACTTCTTGGTAGATCACTAATATATTCTGCTGCAATAAGATCAATGTCTTCGGATGGTGAAATCACTTGAATTGCAATAGGCTTCAATGTTCGCCCATCCTGATTGACAATTTCCTTGTCAGTCAAACGAAGTAACTGATTCATTTGCTCCAACAATTCTATATCGGTTTCCAAGCTATCGACGAAAGCGCTATTGAGTAAATGACCAATTACTTGCCCAAACGCCGGAGAATGCGCGCGAGTATGCGGTTTTTGGTAGTTCCGTTTATGGCCACTGGGGCTAATAATCAAAACCTTACTTGCACCAAGGTGAAGAGCTGGACTGATAGGCGTCAACTGACGTAACGCACCATCGCCATAGTAATTTCGGCCAATACGCTGCGGCGGGAAAATAGTAGGTATGGCGGTGGATGCCAAGAGGTGGCGCAACTGCAATGGGGTGGGGACACCGTGACGGCGCCAGCGCTGCCAATCGGCGTTATCAGGTCCGCCCTGAAAAAAGCTGACCGATACACGCTCTGAATAATTCATCGCTGTGACGCAAACTGCCGAAAGCTTACCGTTTTGTAGGTTTCGGCCGATTCCTGAAAAATCAATTTTTTCCCGCAAAAACTGCTTGAGAGGAATGTTGTCTAACAAGGCGACTGGGCGGCCGACGGCAATACCGGAATTGAACAATGACAGCCCCAGTCGCCAGACATTTCGCAGAATGCCTTTCCAGTCGCTTCGGTAGACATTGCTGATTTCAAGATTTGACCATAGTTGCTCCAGCCAGCGGCAAGAGCCCTGAAAATTGTCTTCTCTGCTTGCAATCGCAACGGCATTCAGCGCGCCTGCTGAAGTGCCGCAGAGAATAGGAAACGGCGTTTCCGACGCGTCGCCAGTTATTTCAGCGAGGGCCTTCAATACACCTACCTGATAGGCTGCACGGGCGCCGCCACCGGGCATGATCAGTGCTGTTTTAGCGTTGACGTTATTAGGTAAAGAATTCAATCCGTTATCGCGTCCTGTAGTGAGCATATAATCTATACTTGCAGTTTAACTGCTTATTGCCTATTTTCCACATGAGTCTTTTTGCCAATGTACCTTAAGAGGCTATCAACGAGATTATAGGGGCTTCGTGATGCGGTTTTACTCATTGGAAAAACTAATTAATCTTCATGACGGTTACCGCTTTGATATCACCACCGGCAACCCAATCTTCGCGAGCGAGGGACCATGTAGAGCACTGATAACGTATGAATTAGTTTGCCAACAGAGAGACGTCGGTTTGATCCTTTAATTTGACGAGAGTGAATTAGCTCGCTAAATAGACAGAGTCCGCAAGTTGGGATCTTCTCTGGATTGTTCCCAGAGGATGTCAAATTGAGATGCATAGTTTTCTGCAACAGGCTTGTTATTGAAATTTCCCCAGGCTTTCCCCGGTTCCTTAATCGATTGTACGAGCAATCCTAATCTGTCGGCAATAATAAGATTGTCTTTGATTTCGTAGGCAGCAAGCCCTGTTTTTCGAAGTGCAATAGCGCTACTCAATCGCCGCTGAAGCATTAACAGCGGGCTGCTTGATGTTGTCATTTTCATGGTATCAACAACCAGTATTCGTATTTCGGTGTGTCTATTTTTCCTCGCGAGCGCTGACACACTGTCAATCATCTCTTTGGTACCGAATAGGTTGGGATCTAGATCGAATGATAATATCTGTAGTGTCGTAGTCACCTGCTTTACCAGATCCAGGGATAATGTGGAAAAGTCATCAATGAAAAAATCACCGCCGTGTTTCCCCAACAGACGCTGTTTCCCCAGGCGTAACCGCATAGGTAAGTGAGGAATGCCGGCGTCCATAAACTCTTCACCATAAACAGTGAAGCCGAAAGCCTGATAAAAACCCAAGGCGTGAATTTGAGCGTGTAAATAGACGTCTAACAGCTCGTTTTGGCGTGCTTTGTTTATTGCTGCCATCAACAGTCGTTTGCCAATATCAAGGTTTCGATACTCTTTGAGTACGGCCAGGCGACCGATATGTCCATCTGCAAGCATGCGGCAAGTGCCTACAGGTCTATCGCCAGAGCATGCGAGCCAGTGTAAGGCAGTCTCGTCAAATTCATCGAGCTCTATTTCGACAGGTACTTGCTGCTCTTCAACAAAGACGTTTTCACGAACAGCCGTTAACAGGTGGCGTGATTGATCCCAGTCAGTGCATTCAATCGTCAATTTCGTCGTCAAAATACAGACTCCCCTGATTTACTAGATTCAATAGCAGTTGCACGCACTCAGTATCTTCCAGCCATGGCCTAATCTGCTCTGAGGATATCCGAGTATTGTCAGCAAGAATTTTGCATAACTCGATACAGCTATCCCCGACACCTTCTATACAAGCGCCGTTAACGAATAGCGATACTGACTCTTTGCAACTCCCTGAGTTAGCAAAAGCTATCCGTACAGTGGGGTCTCGCCGAATGACGGCTTGATCTTCCAGTAGCTGGATAAGGTCATCGGGGCGGATTTGATGATCTGTGTTTTCAAAAGTCTCGGATGGGTATTTTGGCTGTGTCACGTAACGACCAAACCAATCGGCAACTCGCTGCTTATCACTGATGTAATCGTGCAATATTTGCTGCACTTTTTCGATAGCCGCAGGTGCAATTTCGCCCCCATGATCTTGTTGCTGCAAGCCCGAATCGTTATAACGCAACTCGTTACTGAGATTAGCCAGCGTGTCGTCGCAGAAGTCCGACAATATTTCGCTGTGACTGGGTGCTCGAAATCCAATTGAATAGGTCATGCAATCATTGTCGACAGCCGTTCCCCAGTGACCAACACACGGAGGAATATATAACATGTCTCCTGTTTCTAATACCCACTCCTGTTCAGCGGTGAAATCAGCCAGCAAGCGGAGTTCAGAATTATCCTGTAAAGCGCTATTAGCGGAGTATTGTCCGCCAACTTTCCAGCGTCGTTTGCCCGCTCCTTGAACCAGAAAAACATCATAATTATCGTAGTGAGGCCCCACGCTACCGCCGCGGGTTGCATAACTAACCATGACATCATCTATTCGCCAACTGGGGATAAAACGAAAATTATCGAGAAGGTCTGCAACTTCCGGCACCCAGTGATCGACTGCTTGAACAAGCAGCGTCCAATGTGATTCTGTTAAGGTGTTGAACTTGCTCTCTGCAATGGGCCCGTGTGAGACAAACCATTCACCGTCACTTTCAGTGATCAAGCGAGATTCTATTTCAGGTTCACAGGCAAGCCCTGCTAGGTCTTCAGGGGCCAAAGGACTAACAAAATTAGGGAATGCGTTTTTAATGAGTTGTGGTTTTCGCTGCCAGGTGTTTGCCAAAAAATCAGCGATATCAAAGTTGTGAATAGCCATCTGGCACTCTTCTCATTACTGGTTGCGAAAACACTGACTGCCGCACGGGCTTAGTGCCAAATACGGCAGGCAGTCTTAGCTATTCCTTAAATGGCATTAGCTTGATCAATAGCATTGCCGATATACGTGGCCGGAGATAGCAAACGTAATTCGGCCTTGGCTTTGCCAGGAATATCCAGGGTGTCAATAAATGTGTCGAGCGTCGCTCGATTGATAGTCTGTCCCCGAGTCAATGCTTTTAATTTCTCGTAAGGTTCGTCAATATTATAGCGACGCATAACCGTTTGTATCGGTTCGGCGAGAACTTCCCAGCTATTATCTAAATCATCGGCCAAGCGTTGCGGGTTAATTTCGAGTTTCCCCAAACCTTTCATAGTCGAAGCATAGGCTATCAGGCTATAAGCAATGCCAACCCCCATATTTCGTAGCACGGTGGAATCAGTTAAGTCTCTCTGCCAGCGTGATACCGGTAGTTTCGCAGCCATGTGTGAGAAAATCGCGTTGGCCAAGCCGAGATTACCTTCCGAGTTTTCGAAATCAATAGGGTTGACTTTATGCGGCATGGTGGAAGACCCCACTTCACCCTCGACCACACGTTGTTTGAAAAAGCCCATGGATATATACCCCCAAATATCCCGATCCAAATCTATGATGATGGTGTTAAAGCGGGCGAGGGCATCAAACAGTTCTGCGATGTAGTCATGGGGTTCGATTTGGGTTGTGTAAGCATTCCATTGGATGCCCAGGCTTTCAACAAACTGCTGGGCGCTTTGCTGCCAGTCGACGTCAGAATAGGCTGAAAAATGGGCGTTGTAATTGCCAACCGCGCCATTGATTTTTCCTAACAGCTCAATACCGTCCAGCTGCTTGAGTTGACGCCGTAAACGCGCAACCACATTGGCGAATTCTTTGCCCACTGTGGACGGGCTAGCGGTCTGGCCGTGAGTCCTCGACAGCATAGCTACACTCGAGTGAGTGTGACTGAGTTCGGTTAATTTTTCGACGATAGCACTCATCTCGCGGCGAATAATTGTCCGGCCATCTTTTAGCATTAGTGCGTGCGAAAGATTATTAATATCTTCTGATGTACACGCAAAATGAATAAACTCACTGACCGCATTGATTTCCTTATTGTTTGAAACAGCGTCCTTGAGAAAATACTCTACGGCCTTTACATCGTGGTTGGTTGTACTTTCAATAGTCTTGATAGATAGGGCATCCTGCTCAGAAAACTCATCGACAATACGGTTGAGCTGGGCGTTGGCACTATCGCTAAACGCAGGTACTTCGACAATGTCTGGATGCGCGGATAAAAACTGCAACCATCGAATTTCGACGGTCACTCGGTTTTTGATCAAGCCGAATTCACTGAACACACCGCGCAAGGATTCTGTTTTACTTCCGTAACGGCCATCTACAGGGGAGACGGCTGTTAATGCTGATAAATGCATAAATAACTCTCAATTTGTCTTTGGAAGATTTGATCGCTCTTCTCGTTCTGGAATAACTTTCTATGGTAAGTAGCAGATTTAGCGACCTAGAAAAGGCGCAATCATACATGATTTAACCGTTGAATTCAGTGGCCCGAGCTATTGATTGTTGATCGGTCGACGCACTATATTATTTGTGATTGTTCAAAGATCTCGCAATAAATCTCGAGCCATCGCCAATATCGCTCTGCGCCGAAGCACCAATTGCCAGCGGCGACCGCCTGTCTGCCTCCACATAACGGCGCTTCGAATACCCGCCAGTAAAAGCGCCCTAATGTTATCGGCATTGGTGGCGTTTTGAAGCTGTTGCATACTGCCATTTATCTGAATGCGATATTTGAAGGTGCTGACAGTGTCCTGATAAATGGCCGCTATACTAGAGGCGGTAGAGCTGACGTTATCAGTGTAGTGCTCAGCTTTCATAGCTGTGTGTTCGAGGCGCTGGTGGATAGTCGTCATTAATTTTTTGTCGCGGGACAATTTTTTCTCCAGAAGAAGCAGCCCCAAGGTATAGCGTATGACAGCCTTATTGTGAACTTTACTGTCGCCCCCAAGTACATCAATAATAAGTTCCAGGCCCAGCTTTACACCATGTAGCCCACCGAAGACCGCTTCTACAGAAGCAGCGTCAAATTCAAACAAGCTGTTGATAGATGGGTTAAAGCTTTCTGGAGAATATTCTCCAGAAAGCGCAATTTGATCAGCCAGATAGACACTTTGAAGTATTCCGGCAATGGCAATTGTCTGTGATCGTATAGAGTTTGTCGTCAAAAATAGATCCTATTGATAGCGTGAAATTGCTATTCGTTAGTGTTAAACGCGTGTTCGATGACACCGCCGCCGAGGCAGATTTCATTATCGTAGAACACCACTGATTGTCCCGGTGTGATTGCCCGCTGCGGCTGATCAAAAATAACGTGGTAGCCACTTTCATGTTGATAAATGTCGCAAGCTTGATCCGTCTGTCGATAGCGGACTTTTGACTTACATCGATAGGGTAACGTTATGTTCTCGTCATTTACCCAGTGAATTTCACTCATATAAAGCCCTTGTTTGAAGAGCCTGTGGTGCTGGCTTCCCTGAGCAATAATGAGGACATTGCGGGCAAGGTCTTTATCGACGACATACCAAGGGGCATCGCCG
>CAYNZI010000119.1:0-7045 GCA_964401565.1 uncultured Spongiibacteraceae bacterium | reverse complement strand
ACTTTGAAACCCTCTGTTTATGCGGTTTTGTTTGCTCTCATGGCAATTCCCTAGCTTTCAAAACGGACCGAACTGTTGTAGTGTTGGCCGGTGAAGTAGTAAGGCTCGCTGTATGTTGTTTGTATCGCGGGAAAGGGATCTGAGTAGTCACTGAAAACTAATAGAAAAATAAGGTGTTTTCCTATGAGAAAATTAAAAACAACGCTTGGCGTGCTAGTCACGGCCATAATGGCGGTATCGGCAACGGCTGGTACGCTAACCGGTAAGGTAACCGATACGACCGGTGAGGCAATGGAAGGCGTTATGATTCGTCTGACGAATTCTGACAATGTTTCAGAGTCTGTTTACACCAATGCTGAAGGTAGCTACGAGCTTCAAACCAATTTAAAAGGCGAGTTGAAATTGCGTTCTCGCTCGCCGTACTACCGCGATTTAAACGGTGTGGTTGATCTTGCCGCAAATGCGGAGGTTAATAAAGACTTACAACTGGTTGCTATGACCGGCGATAGAGAAATCTCTGATAGCTTGCCTGCAGCCTATCACTTCGGCAACTTACCGTTTGAAAAGGGTGATGACAAAAATTTCAATCGTTATCAGTTTCAGCGTGATTGTCTGTCCTGTCACCAGTTAGGTAATTCCTTTACTCGTGTGCCGCGCTCGGCAAAATCATGGGCTCAAACTGTTCATCGCATGCATTTGTATGTTGGTAATTTTGATATGAAGTTACGCGATGCGCGCGCCGAAATTTTTGCCAAAGGTTTTGATGGCAAACCGCTTACTGTTAGGCCTAAATTTCCTTTAGCGAAGGAGCTGTCGACAGCAAAAATTTATGAATATCCACTGCTCAACCGCGGTCTTCCCCACGATGCTATTGCTCATCCGAATGGGAAGATCTACACCGTCGACCAGTCGTTAGATCACATGTCGGTGACCGACCCGGCGACGGGATTGACGCAGTACATCCCACAGAAAGGCAGTGAATCCGATAAATATCATGCGGCTGATGGTTTGGCCAGCTACGGTCCTGATCAGCGTCATGGGCCTCACTCATTGGATTTGGGTATTGATGGCAAATACTATGTCACCAATACGGGCAGCACGAGTATTGGTGTATTTAACCCGGAAACAGATAAGTGGGAAGCCAGTCACCAGATCGATCCAGCTAGCGGTGCCGTTTACCCACACAGTATTCGTGTTAATAAAGCAGGGATTGTTTGGTTTACGTTGGCGGGTTCTGAGAAAGTAGGTCGACTGGATCCGGTCTCTGGCAAGTTCAATATCATCGATTTGCCGCAAGTGACTCCCGGTGGTATCTCCGGTGGAACCCAGCCCTATGGGATTGATATCAATCCCAAGGATGATTCCATGTGGTATGGCCGTCTGTTCGGTGACAAAATTGGGCGTATTGACCCTGACACGCTGGCAGTGGAAGAACATGATTCGCCGATGCGTGGCCCTCGTCGTATGCACTTTGATAAGAAAGGTATCCTTTGGGTGACTGGCTATTCAGAAGGCACCTTGGCTCGTATTGACCCCGACGGTTATAAGACCAAGGTCTACGATATGCCCGAATATGCCCCCGGCTACCGGCCTGCACCCTATGCGCTGGGCGTGCATCCTGACACTCAGGACATATGGATCAATGAAAACATGACCGACCGTTTTTTCCGATTTATTCCTGATGAGGAACGTTGGATAGCTTACCCGATCCCTCTGACAGGGACTTATACGCGGGACGTGACCTTTACTCGGGACGGACAGGTTTGCACCTCGAATAATCCTCTGCCAGCACCGGCGCTTGAGGGCGGTGTGTTACAGATTTTTTGTATCGATACTGACTACAAAGCCAATACTTCTGGAGGCCTTGCGGTTAGCAAGTAACCACTAACAGGTTGTTTGACAAAGCGCCGGGCCCTGCCCGGCGTTTCCATTTTACTGACCCAGTCAATGACGAATTAGAAGGTGTTTATGGGAACGGCGTTAGACGAAGTGCTTGATCTGTTGGATCTTGAGCCTATAGAAGTGAATTTGTTTCGTGGTCGAAGCCCGGAGACGAGAACCCAGCGAGTGTTTGGCGGACAGGTTATTGGTCAGGCTTTGGTAGCAGCATATAGAACCGTAGAGGAGCGCCACTGTCACTCGTTACACGCGTATTTTTTACGTCCTGGTGATCCCAAAGTGCCTATTCTTTACGAGGTTGATCGCAGTCGTGACGGTCGAAGTTTTACCTCCCGACGGGTTGTGGCAATACAGCACGGCCGTCCGATTTTCACTCTGGCAGCTTCGTTTCAAAAATTCGAAGAGGGTCTGGAGCATCAAATTGACTTGCATAAAGTACCTCGCCCGGATGAGGTTGAGACTGAGGCTGAATTAGTCAAAAAAACACTCGATACCATACCGGAAAAGATGCGGCCTTTTTTAGTGGGAGACCGTCCTATCGAACTTCGTCCAGTGACTCCGCAGCCATTTGCTAACCCCCCGAAGATGGCGCCGTATCAGGATATCTGGATCAGGGCCAATGGTGTTCTTCCTGATGATGTCCCTCTGCATCAATGCGTACTGGCTTACGCGTCGGATATGACGCTTCATGATACTGCCACCTTACCTCACGGTATTACGGGTTGGGAGGAGCGGGTGCAAATGGCGAGTTTAGATCACAGTATGTGGTTTCATCGGCCATTTCGGGCGGATGAGTACTTAATGTACTCCCACGACAGCCCGTCCTCGCAGAATGGTAGAGGTTTTAGTCGCGGCAATATTTATGCTCAGGACGGCACGTTGGTTTGCTCTGTTGCTCAGGAAGGTGTGTTGCGTTTACATGACGAAGATTTTCTTTGAATTACAATACGGTCAGAATCGGCTTGCAAGCAGACATTCCACTTTTAAATGAGCGTCTATTTCAGTACCCTGCAAGGCGTTGATCATTCCCTTTGAGAATCGTTATGAATAAAATTCTGTGTGTGTTGGCATTACCTTTATTGTTTCAGCTGGTTGGTTGCGAACAGGACTCTACAACGTCCGCGACTGATATCGCTGCCGATTATCAGCCGGTAACCGACATTCAACAGACAATGTTGTGGATCCTTGAGCCCGCCGCCGATGTACTTTGGGATTCCGCGGGCACAATTATCACCGAAGAGGGTGATCGTGAATTGGCACCAACGACGGACGAGGGCTGGCAGCGCGTGATCAACAATGCGGCTGTTGTCGCCGAAACGGGTAATCTGCTGATGATGCCCGGCCGTGCTGCCGGAACCGATTGGGTTGAGTATTCAAGCGGCTTAACCGCGGCGGCGAAACTGGCTATTAAGGCGGCTCAAGATCAAGACAGTGATGCATTATTCGATGCGGGTGGTCGGATCTACCAGGTGTGCAAAGCGTGCCATAGTCAGTATCTGATCGAGTCGGAAAGTTCTGATTAATGCCTGCTCAGATGTTGTTGAGATCCTTCAGCTTATTGCTGCTGTTTGGCTTTGCAGCGGCGGCCTGGGGGCACAATATCTCTGCGGAGAATGCGGAGTTTGTGCTTGGCCTTAGTGGTGCCGCGCCGGGGCCCTTTCTCTATCTTGGCGCCAAGCATATGTTCACGGGTTATGATCACCTGTTGTTCTTATTAGGGGTGATTTTTTTCCTGTACCGTCCTCGTGATATTATTTTGTATGTGACTTTGTTTACTGTTGGTCACAGCATTACGCTTTTGTTAGGTGTGTTATCGAGCTGGCAAGTAAATGGTCATCTGGTTGATGCCATTATTGGACTGTCTATCGTTTACAAAGCCTTCGAGAATATCAAAGGCTTTGACGTTATCGTGCCATGGCGACTGGATACCCGAGTTGCTGTTTTCGTATTCGGTCTTTGTCATGGTTTGGGGCTGGCTACCAAGCTGCAAGAGTACGTTCAAGATGGCAGTGGATTGTTAACCAATCTTTTGAGTTTTAACATCGGCGTAGAACTGGGCCAGCTCGGCGCGCTGGCCGCTATTTTGTTAGCGCTATTAGGCTGGCGCAGTCGGCCATCTTTTCAGCAACAGGCTTTTGCCGTGAACACATTGCTAATGTGCGCCGGGTTTGTTCTGTTTGGCTATCAAGTCACCGGCTTTTTGTTGACGTAACCGAGAGATGAACAGCAGTATGAGTGACCATCAAATTCCTAGTAAAAAACGCATACTACTCGCAGTAGTCACTTCGATGTTGGTTGCCATCATTGTATTGTTTGTAGCGGTATTGCCGGCGGAGTATGGGATAGACCCATTAGGGACAGGTAAGTCGCTCGGGCTGATTGGGCTTTCAGGCAGCCAGGTGTCAGCGCTGCAGCAGCAGCCGGGTCAATGGCACAAGGATTCGATTGAATTCAAATTGGCGCCTTTTGAGGCTTTGGAATACAAATATCATATGCTCGAAGATGGCGCGCTAATATTTTCTTGGGATGCGGCAGAAGATGTTCTATTTGATTTGCACAGTGAGGCTGATGATCATGCTGTTGCCGAACAAAGTTTTGCCAAGGGTCGCCAGCAATCTGACAATGGCGTTTTGCGGGCACCCTTTACCGGTATTCATGGTTGGTATTTTCAAAATCGCGGTGTGGGGGATATTACACTTCGTTTGCATGTGGCGGGCTTTTTTGACTACTCTGTGGAGATGACAGACGGACCCACGCAACGTTATGAATTTGAATAGTATAAGAATAAATCGGAGATAAACGACAGTGATAAACCAGGCCGTATACAACTTTGGTGTATGGTTAGACTCTATGGAATCAAGCACTTTGCTCCATGAGTCTTTCTATATGTACAACTGGATTGAGTCCACTCATGTTCTTTTCCTGATGGTCAGTCTGGGTATGTTGTTTCTCATTGATCTGCGCATGTTGGGTTATGCCTTCCCCAATGTGCCCGCATCAAAAGTTGCTGAGAAACTGAGCGTACCGATGTTGTTTGGTTTTGCCGTGATGATCATAACCGGCCTTTTACTGTTTTACGCAATTCCAGTGCGTTCTGGTCAAAGTTTATGGTTTCGTATAAAGGTGGTGTTGTTGATTGCAGCGGCGGTGAATGCCTTTTTGTTTCATCGCCGTATGAACCAATCAGTCTCATCCTGGGACACCGACGCCAGAGCGCCAATGCGCCTGCGAATAGGGGCGATGAGCTCAATAATCTTTTGGGTTCTAATTGTCATTTGTGGTCGTTTAATTGCCTACGACTGGTTTGATTGCGCTCATGGGCAGTCAGGTGTGATTGGCGCGTTGGCCGGCTGTGTTGAAGGCCAGGCGCAGTTTTAAGAACACTATCAATAAACATATCGCGCAGCCATGGCGTTGCGCCGCGAAGTTAACTTAAGGAGTTGCCCAATGTCCATATCTTCACTGGGTTCTTACCATAGAACAATGATTACCGTCGCCGTTGTGTTATTGGCCATGGCATTTTTATTTTCAAGCCTACGTATCGATGCATGGGAGGCGCTTTTGCCTTTCTTTGAGTGGATGGGAACGACATGGTTTGGGGTGATTGGGACAACCTGGGGCGCTGCATTCGCGGTGGTTGAGGCGTTTCATCTGTTGGCAATGGCCTTGATGGGCGGGGCGATTATAGTGAGTGATGGTCGCCTGCTGGGTATGGGTTTTTCTGAAATGGACGAGCGGGAAGTTTTGGATAAATCCCACAAAATATTCTCTTGGGGATTGGCCGTGGTATTACTTACCGGTGTTTTTATGGCCTGTGGTGTCGCCATGAAAATTTACTATCTGGAGGTTTACTGGTACAAAATGCTTGCCCTGTTAGTGGGTATTTTGTTTGCCTACTTTGTTAAAAAACCATTGCTTGCAAAGAACCTTCAAGACATTAGCCCTCTGGTTCGCCGTGCAGTTGCGTTGTCGTCACTGGTGGTGTGGTTCAGCGTTGCAGGGGCGGGGCGTTGGATCGGTTTTTCAGGTTAGGGTTGAAACTGGCGCCGTTGCTTGCGCGCCAGACAATACATCGAAAGTTAGGGAGTCAGCAATGAGTGATAATAACAAAGCAGGAATGAACGATTTACAGATGTCTGCCTTGGCAGCATCAGCGACAATTCTCATCTTTGCCACCATCTATTGGGCAGTCCAGATTCAAGGGGTGAGAGAGATGCTGGAAATGGCTTACGGCTAACTATTGCCCTAAAACTGCGGCTCAGTCAGCAGGTTGAAGAGCCAGGCAACGCCATCGACACCTTTCGCCCTCTCTCCCGCCAAAATCCCGGGCAATGCATAATTGCCTTCGTGGCAGGCGTACTCATAAATTTGACCATCTGTTGGCCGTAACGCGATTTCGCCACTCCAGGGCTGGCTGTAAATATCATCATCTTCCACGGTGAACTGATAATTTATTTCCGTTTCACTGGTGCGGGTAAATCGCTCGGTTACCGTACTGTTGGTGCTCATTAATAGTTGGTGTTTGATGGCTGCTCGCAAACTTTGTTGGGGGTGGAATCCCTGTGTTTTGACAACCAGTGTGTCGCCTTCCCAGTGCCCTACTGAATCTCCCAGCCACGGTGTGATACTGGGTGGCAGTGCATTGCCATCAATGCGAATGGTGCGTACGGCGTGGTTCATTTCAATCATGATCATCACGTGTCCGGGCGACTGCACGATCTGATAGTTGTTGTTGTAGAGCACGGGTAGCATTGGTGGGCCACCACTGGATCCAAAACCGACCACGCAGCGGTCACCCAGAAGTTGTTCCTCAGGGTTGTTGCGCAATTGGGTCTTAATCATTTCTTTAAATAAGTTGAATCGGCCGGAGAATCTGTAAGGTAGTTTGCCGTCATCGGGTTCTACGATAATTGATGACCGTGGTTGGCCATTGACTCGCAGCACTCGGGTGCCGGGATCAATCCAGGCGCTGTTGTAGCCGCCTACGCCAACACCGGCTTCAAGATTACCTTCGGGCAGGGTATCGTTATCTTCCTGAAATCCGGCAGCATCGCGCTCTACGGCAGTCACGCCTGAGTCTGTCAGAATGAGCTGAGAGTGGTTGTCAGATCGTTCCAGGCGAGTAACCGTTGCATTTGTCCAAGTG
>CAYNZI010000118.1:0-7091 GCA_964401565.1 uncultured Spongiibacteraceae bacterium | reverse complement strand
TGGCATCGATACTGGTATTGCACGGACCCAATCTAAATCTACTCGGTAGTCGAGAGCCAGAAGTTTACGGAGCCGCGACGCTCGACGACATAAATCGTGAATTAAGTGATGCGGCCATTGCATCGGGACATCATCTGCTCTCTATGCAAAGCAATGCCGAGTATGAACTGATCGAACGTATTCATGAAGCGCGGCTGGAGGGTATTAACTTCATTATCTTTAATCCTGCCGCGTTTACCCACACGAGTATTGCCTTGAGAGATGCATTGCTGGGCGTCGGTATTCCTTTTATCGAGGTCCATATTTCCAATGTGCATAAGCGGGAAGAATTCCGTCAGTTTTCCTATTTGTCAGATATAGCAGAAGGCGTTATCAGTGGGCTAGGCAGTGAAGGTTACTTACTAGCGCTGCAAGCGGCTATCACTCGAGTAGAAGGGTAGATGCACGTTTTGCTTGCAGAGACGAGTCGGTACCGAAAACAATAAAGAGAATATCCATGGATATACGTAAAGTTAAAAAGCTCATAGAGTTGCTGGAAGAGTCTAATATCAACGAGATTGAAATCAAAGAAGGAGAGGAATCCGTACGTATTAGCCGAAACACCACAACACACGCATCGCCGCACAATGCCACGACGGTCACCAGCTCTCCGCCAATGTCCACAGAGCAAACACTCGCTTAAACGCCCACCTTATCACTATCTTGAACACCCAATGATGGAGCATCACCCCCATGTCCTGGTTACAGCTACGTATCAGTACCACCAGAACACAAACTGAAGCAATAGAAGATGCTTTGTTGGAGGCGGGAGCGGTTTCCGTCACCATGGAAGACAGTGCCGATCAACCTATTTTGGAACCAGCTGTCGGTGAAACACCTCTGTGGAACCACACCCGAGTTACCGGTCTATTTTATGCTGACACTGACACCGATCAGGCAACCGTCATAGCTACAGCCAGTTACGGCGATAACCTACCTGCTTATCGCTGGGAAATTCTTGAAGACAAAGACTGGGAGCGTGAGTGGATGGAAAACTTCCATCCTATGTTGTTTGGGCAGCGCTTGTGGATCTGTCCGAGCTGGAAACAACCCCCCGAGGCTGACGCCGTGAACCTTATGTTGGACCCAGGGCTGGCATTTGGAACCGGCACCCACCCCACCACCGCACTCTGCCTGAAGTGGCTGGACAGCTGCCCGCTCGATGGTAAAACAGTCGTTGATTATGGCTGCGGTTCCGGCATATTGGGGATTGCAGCGCTGTTACTCGGTGCCGACAATGTCATCGCTATCGACAATGACCCGCAGGCACTGATCGCCACAGCAGACAATGCCCAACGCAATCATATTGATCCCGATCGCATCAAAACTTATTTACCGAACCAAATTCCCGACGGCATAAAAGCAGACATTGTTGTCGCCAATATTCTCGCGGGCCCGCTGACAGAGCTTGCACCCACCCTTACCCAATTAACCGCTGCCAAGGGCCTATTAGCCCTGTCGGGTATTATTGCCAGCCAGGCAGATGAGCTACAAAGCTGCTATCAACAATGGTATTCCATGGATACGCCCGTTATTGAAGATGGCTGGGTACGACTATCCGGTCGCAAGCGTTAGTGGTTGCCGCCCTGATTACAGCGGTCACTAGTGACTGAATTCTCTTTATAAAAGAGAGATAAGTCCTCGTTTTTTTTCAAAAAAGCGATACACTTTATGGGGTATCCAGTATGTTCCCGTCGGCAGCGATGGAAATTGGGTCTAAACGCCAATGACGAACATCTAAATGTACAACGTCACAACTCAGCAGGAATTTAAGCATCATGACCATACAGGTCACCCAGTGTCCCTCATGCGGCACATCATTCAGGTTTACAGACGCCCAGCTAGATGTCGCCAATGGTGCGGTTCGCTGCGGATCCTGCTTGAATATATTCCAAGCTCGGGACCACACCATTACAGAGGCAAATTCAGCCAGTGCGCTGACTGTGAATACCTCAACCACAGAAGCTGCTCGCACCAAACACCCAACACCCATTGCAGATGAAGAATCAGGTCACGGGTTCGAATCAACAGATGATCAGCCGACAATAGACAGCGGCGCTGTATTCAACGAAACCGTCGGGCAAAACGTCCTAGATAATATTTTCGATGACGATATTTTTGCCGACGACACTAGCCTGGACTCACTCGCTGACGAATTAATGGCAACCAACCGCGACCAAACACCTTTTTCGGCCGATGATAACTCCGTTTTTGATTTTGATAGCAACACCACGTCAACACCGGACGAAAACCTATTCGACGATACTCGTATCAGCGACGACAGTCCGCTACCAGTTATTGATGACAATGAGCTACCCGAAGCTCCCGCCCCTCGAGAGACGAGCGGTTTCAGCCATTCATTTCTGGGACTTGACCCGGATAACAACGCGACGGCTTCATTTATTGAGCGCCATGGTCCCGACGAAAGCGACCCCGATGAAGATGCCTGGGCGAATAAACTGTTCGAAGAGGAGATAGCAGAGGACGACAAAAGCCAGGAGTTTTACCAAAACCCTCATAATATTTTTGATGAACTAGAGAACGAAGAAAGCACCCTGGATCCAGAGCTTCAGGATTTACTCAACCAAAGAGACGAAGACTACGACCGCGGCCCAGCCCCGGAAGAAGCGTTCTCCATTGGCAGTGAAACGCTGGTCGCGGGGAAAAAGATTGGCGAGGACAAACAAGCACTACTGGCCAACATAGAGCCTGAACCTGTTGAGTTTTCAGGTGCATCGCGCCAGAACCGATGGGTTAAAAGAGCTTGGGCGGCAAGTATTGCAGCCACTCTGGTCTTACTACTGTTCCAATATGTCGCTTCCAATTTCGACAGGTTTGCCCGAGATGATCAATATCGATCAATTTTGGCCAGTGGTTGTTCGTTTTTTGGCTGCACGCTACCTAAAAATGATAATGTCGGACTCATTCGTTCATCTAACTTGTTAGTACGCAGTCATCCGGAAATTCAACAGGCCCTGGTCGTAGATGCAGTTCTTGTAAATCGAGCCAGCTTCAAGCAACCATTTCCAGTCATGGAACTGCGCTTCACTGACCTTGCAGGCACCATTGTTGCCGGCCGTCATTTTAATCCAGAAGAGTACCTTGCAGGAGAATTATCCGGCCAATTAATTATGCCTGTCCGACAACCGGTGCATATTTCAGTGGCGATTGTCGACCCAGGCGAGCAAGCCATTAACTACGAATTATACTTCCATACCTCGAAAGAAAACTGAAACTTCGACAAAATCGGCAATGCATTATCATCCTGGTGCTACTGGCCGGTATTCTCGATCAAAACATCAAAGTCAACAAAAAAATTGTATAAAAGTTGCACGATAAGACTTTATCCCTTCGCTCGTTACCATTATCATAGCGCCTCTTTTTTGGCCGCACGTAACGTCAAATAAGGTTGTCGATAAACGCCCAACTAATGTCATCCGTTCACGTTCCAGGAAGTAATGTGTTTCAAATAGGTCCCTATAAACTGGCCAGTCGAGTTGTGCTCGCGCCCATGGCTGGCGTTACCGACCTTCCGTTTCGGCAACTGTGTCGACGGCTTGGCGCCGGGTTAGTGGTGTCTGAAATGGTGACAAGTGATACTCGCCTCTGGAACACACGAAAATCTCAACAGCGACTGAATCACAGCGGCGAAACCAGCCCGCGCTCGGTACAAATTGCCGGCGGTGATGCATCGATGATGGCCGAAGCAGCAAGGATGAATGTAGAGCGCGGAGCGCAAATAATAGACATTAATATGGGGTGCCCAGCCAAGAAAGTTTGTAAAAAAGCGGCTGGATCAGCGCTACTGAAAGACCCCGCATTGGTCACTGATATTTTAACCGCCGTTACCGCAGCCGTTGATGTCCCCGTCACCTTGAAAATTCGAACGGGCTGGTCAACAGACCAACGCAACGGTGTTGAAATTGCCCGTATTGCTGAAGATATGGGGGTGGCCGCACTGGCCGTGCACGGCAGAACACGTGCCTGCAAATTCAATGGCGATGCAGAATACGACACCATAGCCGCGATAAAATCAGCCGTTTCAATTCCCATTATCGCCAATGGTGACATCACCTCGCCGCAAAAAGCATTGGCGGTCATGCAGTACACCGGAGCCGATGCGGTAATGGTAGGGCGAGCAGCCCAAGGAAGACCATGGCTATGTGGTGAAATAGATCAATTTTTGCGCACGGGAAATGTAGTAGCATCACCCAGTAGAGAAGAGATTAAGGACATTTTGTTACAACACCTGGATGCGCTTCACCAGTTCTATGGCGAATTTATGGGGGTGAAGATTGCCCGTAAGCATGTCGGCTGGTACTTGAAGGCCGATAGAGAAAACAGTGAATGTACCGACCAGCTGCGGCAGTTCCAAGCGTATTTCAATCAACTTGAATCTGCCCGGAGCCAACATTTAGCCATACAAGACTATTTTCAGCCGTGGCAACAACACCACGGCGAATCAACAAACAACAATGAACAAGGCCCCGGCACTCATCGCCCTATGGCCCTAATCAACAAAGAGGTAATCGCAGCATGAAAAACAATGACACTCTACCCGGCAGCGCGCCAACCCCAGTCGCTGAATCAGTGTCAGATCACGACCTGACCGAACAGGATCAACAGAAACAGCACTTGACCAATGCCCCTGTCGCACAGGCACAAACCCTGCGCGATAGCGTATCGATAGCGCTCAATAATTACTTCGCTCATTTGGAAGGCCAAGACGTCACTGATGTCTATGAAATGGTATTGTCAGAAGTCGAAGCACCTCTGCTCGAAGAAGTCATGAAGTATACTCGCAACAACCAAACCAAGGCATCAATACTGCTGGGCTTAAATCGTGGCACGCTTCGCAAAAAGCTAAAGCAATACGGGCTGCTGTAACCACGCGATACCCAGATAAAGGGGTGATAGTGTCATCCTTTTATCCGCTGTGAAACGACTAGCAACCAAACTCCGTACCACTGAAACCCGGACAACCACTACCAGACAAATATTATGAGCAACGATCAAAATTTACTCTCTATTAAACGTGCACTGATCAGCGTCTCCGACAAATCAGGCATCGCAGAATTCGCCCAATTCTTGCAATCTCAAGGTGTTGAGATTCTCTCAACTGGCGGCACCTATAAATTGCTGCGTGACAATAATATCGACGCAGTGGAGGTTTCTGAATATACCGGATTTCCTGAAATGATGGATGGACGGGTAAAAACCCTGCACCCCAAAATTCACGGCGGTATTCTTGCGCGCCGCGGTCAGGATGACGCGATCATGGCTGAGCATGACATCAATGCCATCGATATGGTGGTGGTGAATCTGTATCCTTTCGAGCAAACAGTGGCTAATCCTGATTGTACGCTGGCAGACGCCATAGAAAACATCGATATTGGTGGACCGACTATGGTTCGCGCTGCTGCCAAGAACAATGCGTTTGTTAACATTGTTGTCAACGCCTCAGACTACGCTTTAATTGTGGAAGAGATGCAGGCAAATAATGGGGCGACGTCTCAGGCAACTCGGTTTGACCTTGCGATCAAAGCTTATGAGCACACCGCAGCCTATGACGGCGCTATTGCCAATTACTTTGGTCACAAAGTTCCCGGAGGCAATGACAACTTTCCCCGTACTTTTAATAGCCAGTTCACTAAAACTCAGGACATGCGCTACGGTGAAAATTCTCACCAGAATTCTGCATTCTATGTTGAAAAAAATCCTGCTGCCGGTTCTATTTCGACCGCTAAGCAACTGCAGGGTAAAGAACTTTCATACAACAATATCGCTGATACTGACGCCGCTCTTGAGTGTGTTAAACAGTTTTCTGAGCCCGCCTGTGTCATCGTGAAACATGCAAATCCCTGTGGCGTAGCCATTGCCGACAATATCGGTGACGCCTACGACAAAGCATTTGCAACCGACACTGAATCAGCATTTGGCGGCATTATTGCTTTCAACCGCGAGTTGGACGGAGCCACCGCTGAAGCTATTTGTAAACGGCAATTCGTAGAAGTCATTATTGCACCATCCATTTCGCGTGAAGCAATCGACGTAGTTACTGCTAAGAAAAATGTTCGCTTGCTGGAATGCGGCGAATGGGGCGATGCTGTTGCCGACTACGATTTGAAACGCGTCAATGGCGGTCTGCTTATTCAGGATCGCGATCTCGGTGTTATCACCGAAGTTGATTTGAAAATCGTCAGCCAGCGGCAGCCAAGTGAGACAGAAATTCGCGATCTGCTATTCACCTGGAAAGTCGCCAAATTTGTTAAATCCAATGCCATTGTCTACGGACACGACGGCCGCACTATTGGTGTTGGTGCAGGCCAAATGAGCCGCATCAATTCAGCACGAATTGCGGGTATCAAAGCAGAACACGCAGGGCTAAAAATCGAAGGCTCGGTCATGGCTTCAGACGCTTTCTTTCCCTTCCGGGACGGAATTGATAATGCGGCCCAAGCGGGTATCCACTGCGTCATTCAGCCTGGCGGCTCTATCCGTGACGATGAAGTTATTGCTGCAGCCGATGAAGCCAATATGGCAATGGTATTTACCAGTATGCGCCATTTCCGACACTAGGAATAATGTAGAGGGTATTTGACACAAATACCCTCTACCCATTTATAACAGGGTTTTTATGAATATTCTTATTATCGGGTCAGGTGGCAGAGAACACGCCCTCGCCTGGAAAGCAGCGCAATCAGACGATGTTGAAACCGTCTTTGTCGCTCCGGGCAATGCTGGCACAGCGACTGATGACAAGTGCGCTAATGTGGCCATTGACACGATGGACTTCCCGGCATTGGCAACCTTCGCGAAAGACAATAACGTTGGCCTTACCATTGTGGGACCTGAAGCCCCTCTGGTTGAAGGCGTGGTTGACTATTTTGCCGAACAGGGCTTGCGCTGTTTTGGTCCAAATAAAGGCGCCGCGCAATTGGAAGGCTCCAAAGCTTTCACCAAAGATTTTCTCGCCCGCCACAACATCCCCAGCGCGGCTTACGAAACATTCACCAAAATCGATCCTGCCCTCGCCTATATTAAATCCCAAG
>CAYNZI010000117.1:0-7095 GCA_964401565.1 uncultured Spongiibacteraceae bacterium | reverse complement strand
AGCCACCCTAACAGCGTTCTTATCAATATGGGCAAGTGCCGCCTCTACAACGTCACCATCGAAGCCCTGCGCGTTTAAGGTGGTACTGCCGATAGAGCGTAAGCCGTGAGCTACTAGCCGACCCTTAAATCCCATACGCTTTAACGCCATGTTGGCTGTTTGCTCATGCGTGTGTTTAGTTGGGTCACGATCCGCCGTAAATACAAAGTCACGCCGCCCGCTTATAGGCTTCATAACTTCGAGTAAGGCGATTGTCTGCGGTGATAACGGTACTGTGTGCGACCTCTTCTTATCAGCACGGCCTTTCATTCGCTCTTTAGGTATATTCCACAAATTATTATCGAAGTCGATTTCATCCCACCGAGTACCAGCGGCCTCATTCGGTCTGACCAAGGTATGTAGCTGCCACTCAATCAGGCATCTTGTAGTCATTCTAATATTGGCAGTTGCTAAGGCTTGCATAAGCTCGGGTAGCTCTTCGGGCTTCAAGCTAAGCATGTGAGCCACAGGAGGCGCATGGAAAGCCTGACCAATGCCGGCCAATGGGTTTGACTCGATAACCCCGGTATTAACCGCATAGGTCATTATTTCGTTTAGCCGACGAATAACGCGCTTAATGGTTTCAAATTTATTGCTGTTCGCTAGTGGCTTTAGCGTTTCGATAGTAGTTCGCGCATTGACCTGATGTATTGGAACATTACCCAAGACGGGAAATACATGCTTTTCCAAAGACCGCCATAGCTTTGCGGCAGTCAGATCAAGAATTGTATTTTTCTTTATCTCGAACCACTGCTCCGCGATTCGTTCAAGCGTTAAGTTGTTGGCAACCTGTATTTCTAGCTCTTGCTGCTTACGGTGTTGTTTGGGATCGATACCTTGAGCAAGTAACCCGCGGTAGCTTTCCGCTTTGCGTCGAGCACTTGCCAGCCCTTGTGTGGGGTATTGCCCTAAGCCGAGGTTGGCCCGCTTCTTTGTATGGGGGTGCGAATAGTTGAATAACCAGAGCTTACTGCCGTTTGGCTTGATACGAAGGGATAGCCCACCCCCATCAGCAAGGTTATATTCCTTGGTTTTGGCCTTGGCCTGCTTGATTTCTGTATTAGTGAGGGGTGCTGTTTTGTTCGCCATTGTAACACTGCCCTTCAAGATCAGACGCTGATGTTACAATCAGTGTTACATTAAAGTGTGGCTGTTACAAGCTACCAGCGAACGCTACTGAACAATAATCATCCATAATAGCGTGATAGTATTTTTGAATAAATGACCTACAGACCACGTAATAACACGGTGTAGCGTAGGTGATAGGATATTATCGGACGTTCTGGAGACATAAAAAAAGACCAACCATTTCTGGCTGATCTTTAGTTGTTGGTGCCGAAGGCGGGACTTGAACCCGCACGAGCATAGCTCACCACCCCCTCAAGATGGCGTGTCTACCAATTCCACCACTTCGGCTAATTCTAAACTTACAGCTCCGGTATATCCGATCCAGACTCACCGGCAGGAACACCGGCTCCCAGGATATCTTCTACAGTCGCATCAACACCAGGAATATCCGACGCCTCCACGCCAGTAGGCATTTCGAAGCTTTCAATAACGGTAGCCGTGGGCAAATCAACATTACCCGCAGTCAGTGAATTATCTTTCGCAATAACAGCCAACCCAAAACTGGTCGCAAAAAACAGCGCCACCAACCAAGATGTAGCACTGGTAAGAACATTACCCCCACCGCCACTACCAAACAACGTTTGCGAGGCACCTGCTCCAAACGAGGCACCCATATCGGCGCCCTTACCCTGCTGAATCATGATCAAACCAATAATGGCCAAAGCCACTAACACATGCACTATTAAAACAATCTGTTCCATTATATCTTACCTGCCTCTGATACAAACCCGTATTTGCAAGCAACGCCAGAATACATATCCTAACCATCACCACCAAACACCAAACCCTTAATTTTTACTCAGCCGCTCTGCATATTTCTGCAAAGTCGGCCGCAACTAACGACGCCCCGCCCACCAATGCCCCGTCAATATCCGGATTAGCAAAGAGCTCGCCTGCATTATCGGCTTTAACACTACCGCCATACAAAATACGTAAATCACCAGCAATCCCTGCGTGACCCGATGCGACAACGCCGCGTATATGAGCATGCACTTGCTGAGCCTGCTCTGGCGATGCGGTCTCACCCGTCCCTATAGCCCAAATTGGTTCGTAGGCTATAACGGCATTGGCAAACGCGTCAACACCTGCCACTTCAATGACTGCTGTAATTTGCCGCCCTACCCGCTCTAGCGCTTCTCCTGACTCGCGTTGCTGCAAGCTTTCGCCAACGCAAAGAATCGGGGTCAGTCCGGCAAATTGCGCCGCAACAAATTTTTCAGCAACATCTACATCACTTTCGCCGAACAATGAACGCCGTTCCGAATGGCCAACAATCGCATAATCGCAACCGAAATCCGCCAACATAGATGCAGATACTTCACCGGTGAACGCCCCTTCAGCGTATTGACTGAGGTTTTGCGCCCCCCACCGAATGCCTGATTCCCGCAGGCCTTCTGAAACTTGAGGGAGAAAAACATAGGCCGGACAAACGACAACGGCAACCTGACTATCGATTACCAAATGGCCTTTCAATTCTTCAAGCAGCTTCGCAACACCCGCACTGGAACCAACCATTTTCCAGTTACCGACCACCAGACTGCGACGCTTTGTATTTTCCAACTTTAGTCACCCACCTTTTTCAACACGCCCTGCTGCCCATTACACCATCAACCAATGCATAATCTCAGCGCTAGAGTCTCTCTGCCAAAAAAGGCGGCCAATCTTACCTAAACTGACTTTAACATACAAGGCGATTACCACTTACCGGATAATAACAACCAACTGACACCTCAATCACGAAACCGCCCGCGCCACTACTGCAGCAATTTCAGCCGCTAGCGTATTCACCAGCACGTCATCTTCTCCCTCAACCATGACCCTAACAACGGGCTCAGTACCAGAGGGACGCAACAGTACACGCCCTCGACCCTTCAACCTATTTTCCGCCGTCGCAATAACCCGATCAATTTCAGGATTATCCTGCAACTGGCTTTTATCCGCCAAGGCAACGTTGATCATCGTCTGAGGAAACTTACTCATACCCGTTTTGGCATCATGTAGCGGCACACCCCCTTCAACCAAGGCATACAACACTTTCAAAGCCGCGATCAAACCATCGCCCGTGGTGGTAACATCGCCACAAATAATATGCCCCGAATTCTCTCCACCCAACATCCAGCCTCTGGATTTCATCAATTCAATGACGTAGCGGTCACCCACTTTAGATCTGGCGAAGGGGATTTCTAATTCTTTCAGTGCCAATTCGAACCCGAGATTCGACATCAAAGTACCGACAACACCACTGCAACTACCC
The DNA here is from genome assembly GCA_964401565.1 of uncultured Spongiibacteraceae bacterium. Taxonomy (GTDB): domain Bacteria; phylum Pseudomonadota; class Gammaproteobacteria; order Pseudomonadales; family Dasaniaceae; genus Oceanicoccus. Next base: position 3,674 of record CAYNZI010000117.1, on the reverse strand, counting down.
GCGGTTCGAAGTTGATCCTGAGCGATTATAAACAACAATTCGTCGCCATCGACCACCTCGCCGTTACGATCGACAAACACCAGCCGATCACCGTCACCATCGAACGCAATACCTAAATCGGCACCCTCTAGCAGCACCCTGGCCTGCAGTGCAGCTGGCTCAGTCGAACCTACCTTCTCATTGATATTTAGACCGTCTGGCTGAGCACCCATCACGATAACGGTGGCGCCCAACTCTCCCATAACCGCGGGCGCAACGTGGTAAGTCGCTCCGTGAGCACAATCGATGACCATTTTCACACCACGTAAACTAAATCTGGTGGGGACTGTGCTTTTACAAAACTCAATGTATCGCCCACCAGCATCATCAACCCGGGTCACTTTACCCAGATTTGCCGATTCAACAGTACTCATTGGCTGATCCATCTGACGCTCTATTGCCAGCTCTACCTCATCATCCAACTTGGTTCCATTCGATGAAAAGAACTTAATACCATTATCAGGATAAGGATTGTGAGAGGCGCTAATAACGATACCAGCCTGTGCATGAAACGTTCGAGTAAGATAAGCAATAGCTGGCGTGGGCATTGGCCCCAGCATCGCCACATCAACACCTGCAGCTACCAGCCCCGCCTCCAAAGCCGACTCAAACATATAACCCGATATACGGGTGTCCTTGCCAATGATAACCTTACTGCGGCCATTTCCCGCAAACACCTTACCGGCCGCCCAGCCCAGCTTGAGAACAAACTCAGGAGTAATCGGCCCAGTTCCCACTCGCCCTCTAATGCCATCAGTACCAAAATATTTTCGCGACATTGTCACCACACTCCATCTTGACAGTTCTCTTTTTTTGTTTCATTCCCAGGCGCAGGCACCGCCATTTACTCTTCGAGCAACTGCTCCCGAGCAACCGCTTCACACAGCTTGATTGCATCGACAGTTTCAGCAACATCGTGAACACGAATAATAGACGCCCCTCGCTCAGCCGCAAGTACGGCAAGCGCAAGACTTCCCGCGAGCCTCTCTCCAATATCTCGCCCCAGCACCTCACCAATCAGTGATTTTCGCGACAAGCCAACAAGCACCGGGTAGCCCAACGCAGCTATTTGCTTCAAACGATTAAGTAGCACTAAGTTGTGCTGCGGCGTTTTGCCAAAACCAAACCCGGGGTCTAAAATCAACCGCGAACGATCAATACCACCGGTAATACAGGCAGCAACCCGACCTGTTAGATAATCAAGAACCTCTCCGACGACGTTGTCATACCCCGGCGTCTGCTGCATTGTCTTCGGCTGACCCTGCATATGCATCAGGCAAATCGGCAAACCTGATTGTTGAGCGGCTAATAATGCACCGGGGCCCTCCAACGCCCGTACATCATTAATCATACCCGCACCACAACCGGAAGCTGACTGCATGAGTTCTGGACTACTGGTATCGACAGAGACAATGGCATTAAATCGTTGCGTGATAGCCTCAACAACTGGCAGCACACGATCCAATTCCTCTGCCACAGAAACCACATCAGCACCGGGTCGCGTCGACTCTCCGCCGACATCAACAATACCCGCACCCTCAATTAGCATTTGTTCTGCTCGTAGCAGAATTTTATCTAGGTCAGGACGACCATTACGGAGCAAAGAACCCCCGTCAGAAAAAGAATCGGGGGTTATATTGAGCACTCCCATGACAACGGGAGAACCTAGCGCTAACGCTCGCTCCCCGCATTGCAGAGAACCAGAGTGGCTATTTAAAGAGGGTAAAACCTGCGTTCCAACCAAACTTAATGCTCGCCAGCTGGACCACCGATAGTATCGTCTGCGGGCTGATCATCGACCTTGTCAGCAGGCTCTCCACCACTAGGCTTGTCGTCATCGTGCCAACTAGAAGGCTCACTGGGCTTGCGCCCTTCCATGATCTCGTCAATCTGAGAAGCATCAATGGTTTCGTATGTCATCAAGGCATCAGCCATCAAGTCCAACTTGTCGCGATTTTCTTTAAGAATTTCCGTCGCAGTTGCATAACACCCATCAATAATACTTCGAATTTCTTCGTCAATTTCTCGGGCCGTGACGCTAGATTGACTTTTTGATTGAGCACCCGCCGAGCGACCAAGAAAAACTTCTTCCTGACCTTCATCATACATCAAGGGGCCCATCTTTTTCGACAACCCCCACTTGGTAACCATGTTACGAGCGATCTCACTGGCACGCTGAATATCATTGGATGCCCCAGTCGTTACCCCATCAGCACCAAGCGTCATTTCTTCAGCTACTCTGCCTCCGTATAGAGAACAAATCTGGCTAATAATGTGACGACGGCTCATGCTATAACGATCTTCCACGGGTAAAAACATAGTAACGCCAAGAGCGCGCCCGCGCGGAATAATACTCACCTTATAAACTGGGTCATGCTCAGGTACAACACGACCAACAATGGCATGCCCCGCTTCATGATACGCGGTATTCAATTTCTCGGCATCTGACATCACCATGGACTTGCGCTCGGCGCCCATCATTATTTTGTCTTTAGCCAGTTCAAAATGCTCCATCTCCACAGTCCGCAAATTGGTCCTGGCAGCAAACAGTGCGGCCTCGTTAACCAGATTCGCTAAATCAGCACCAGAGAAACCAGGCGTTCCCCTTGCAATAACCGTTGGATCTACAGCATCACCTAAAGGCACTTTGCGCATATGCACTTTTAAAATTTGTGCGCGACCACGGATATCAGGAAGACTAACAACGACTTGCCGATCAAATCGACCGGGGCGCAACAAGGCGGGATCCAATACATCGGGACGGTTAGTCGCTGCAATCACGATAACCCCATCATTCCCTTCGAAGCCGTCCATCTCTACCAACAATTGGTTCAAAGTCTGCTCTCGCTCATCATGACCACCACCGACACCCGCACCGCGGTGACGACCAACCGCATCGATTTCATCGATAAAGATAATACAAGGCGCTTGTTTTTTTGCCTGCTCGAACATATCACGAACTCGAGAAGCACCCACACCGACAAACATTTCAACAAAGTCAGAACCAGATATGGAGAAGAACGGCACCTTTGCCTCACCAGCAATCGCTCGCGCTAGTAGCGTTTTACCGGTACCGGGCTGACCAACCATCAACACACCACGGGGAATACGGCCACCGAGACGCTGAAATTTGCCAGGGTCACGCAAAAATTCTACTAACTCGTGAACATCTTCTTTCGCTTCATCGACACCCGCCACATCGGCAAAGGTCGTTTTAATCTGGTCTTCTCCCAGCAGCTTGGCCTTACTTTTGCCAAATGCCATAGGACCGCCGCGACCACCGCCACCGCCCTGCATCTGCCGCATAAAGAACATAAAAACGGCAATTATGATAAGAATCGGAAAAGAAGCCACAAGCAGCTGCATCCAAATACTTTGCTGTTCGGGCTTACGGCCTTCCACTTCAACACGATGATCAATCAAATCATCAATCAATTTGGGGTCGTCCAGCATCGGGCGAACGGTTTCAAAGCTACTATTGTCAAACCGAGTACCGGTAATAATTAAGCCATCGATCATCACCCCACTAACCCGGTCCTGCCGAACCTCCTCGATAAACTGAGAGTAATTCAGCTGCTCACTGGTAGGCTGTACCGTAAAATTGTTAAATACCGTCAGCAGTACAGCGGCAATAA
>CAYNZI010000116.1:0-7107 GCA_964401565.1 uncultured Spongiibacteraceae bacterium | reverse complement strand
AGCTGTTTTTAGTCGCCGCTGGTTGCCGATGTTTGTGTTCCGGCAGAACGAGTAGCCGTGGTTTCTTCGGATTTCTTTGAATGACTATCCTGAGGGATAGCGGGTTGCGGAATATAGAGAGGCCCTTTCTGACCACAGCCAGACAAAAGCAATGTGCCAGCGAGAATGCCAATCATTGAGGCGATCAAAACAGCGCGCATTGTAGGGCTCCACATGGATAACAACGCCAGATTATACCGCCAGACAGCGTGATCCCCAACGAAAATTTAACGCGCTGGCGAGGATAGCGCTAGATGTCGTCTAGAGTTGTAGCAGTGAGTCGTTGAGTGCCAATTCCAGTTTTTGTTTGGCTTGTAGGTAGTGCATGGTTTGCGTGGCGTCAGTTGAGTGTTCGGTGCGCGCGCGGCTTAGGTCGAGGTCTGTAATATAACAGGGGTAGCGTTGGTCAGAATTGCGGCGGCTGAGAATAAATCGTGCTGTCGTGTTAAATAGTTCGTCACCAAACTCCAGTTCATTGAACTCTTGCTGATCACAATAAATACTACAAAGAGAATTGCCATTCATGTCTTGGTCGACAATGGCTTGTACATTGAAAAAATTGCCGACATGAATTTGTTTAATGGCATTACGGCGCGTTAGCCGTACCGTATTGGCGGTTTCGATAATCTCATAATATTCGACGGTAAAGTCATCGATATTAAATGCATTGAGTGAGCTGCCTTCAACGTCATGGTTTTCGCTCGCGCGTCTGAAAAGAGTTGATTGAATAAACTGATCCAGTGGCGCCAATAAGGTATGTTCGTCGAGAAAAGGCGTGCTGTAATTTAGCAGCGAGCCTTTTTCATCGAGAATGTAGACGTCGGCACTGGATTCATGACAGCGATAAAAAACGTGTATTTGGCCGGGTTGCGATAATCGGGTGATGGCTTCCAGTGGTGAGTTACTCAGACAATAGCGATCCAAAACAATGGGGCTATAACTTTTTTGTGGTTTGCTCAGATAGGTTAGCAATCCATCGAAATCACCTGCGCGGTCGATGGTCGGGTGATTGTCAGTAAACTGCAGTACATAATATTCGCGCTGTATTTCCAGTATATAACGCGTGTTGGCCGGTCTTGTACCGCTGTAGTAGCAGGCGGCAATATCGCGAAATAGCTCTTCTACTCGTAACTTAATAGCACTCGCCCGGGTCGGACAGAAACAACGGAGATCAAGTTGCGGCAGGGCGCCATTGGTGCCAGGCGGTAGCATTTGCAAATAGTCACTCAGGCATCTGATTAACGCATGCTCACCGTCATACCGTCGGCTGCTAACTTCTCCCCAGCTGTTGACTAAAATTTGTTCAACATTGAGCACCAGGTTTTCGCGTAACCCACTGTAGCCAAAGCTGTCGGTTTGAGCGCTAAGACGCTCGATCCCCAAGGTCCGGATGTGGGCGAGGGGGTCTAGCCCCACATTGATAAAAAGCTGTATTTGCATCGGGCGCATCGGCTGGCTGAAGCGGTCTAGCTTGTCGTCATCTTGGTTGGCGTATTGTCTGCCAATGGCTGAGTTTTGACGAAGGCTACGCACCATACTGTTCAATTCGAATTCGCTGACCTGGTGATCACCCTCAATAATGGCGATTCGGGTTGTTGCATCTAACAAACTGTTAAAATGGCACCAGGCAATGAGGGTGGTCAATTCATCGGCCTTGCGGACGGGTTTATCCCGGCCAATATCCTCAGGTTTAATGTCTTCCGTTGTCACGGCCCAAAATACTTTGCGGTTTTTGGCGTCACCTGTTGGATGTTCTTGTACCTGGTAAAATGTCAGATTATCTTCAATCAGACTGTCGGCAATACCGGGGTTGATCCATTCAATTTTTCCAGCTTTGCGCTCAAAAGCCGCATACAGTTTGCGGCCCAGAATTGTCATTTCTTGAGAGTTAATCATCGCTGTCGCGCGAGTTCGTCGAGCAAACTCTAATACAAAGCGATAGCTGTTGGTTAGTTCTCGCACTATCTGCTTTTGTTCAGCAATAACCCGTGCCACTTTCCATTTATTACGTGCATCGAGACTGTATAAATGCGCGCCGGACCAATTCCACTGGTCCACTAGTTTTTCCATTAGCTGTCGCTGCCAGGATTTTGAGGTATCGCGACTGGATCGAGTTAGCGGTGTGCCTACTTTAAAATAGAAGCAGCGGCGTACCAGTTCCAGGCGTTTGAACTCTTCTCGCGCCAGCAGGTAACTTTCCAGTTTTCGGTAAACCACAACGTAGGGGTCGAGTTCATCAATATCCAGCTGATTATTGTAAATTGCTCGTTTGAAACTGGTGCTTAAGGGCTCTACGTTGGGGTATTCCGAGGCATAAACTTCCGTTAGTAGAATTTTTAGGACTGATTTATAGGGCGAGTCAATGGCTTTGTAGAGCTGCCAAACACCAGCGCCAATGAATTCTCCCGCGGGAATATGACCAACGCCGCCAAAATCGAGAGTTTCGTCGCGACGAACGAAACGTTTTTTGCGCAAGGCATCAGCGTAGTACTCGTAGTGTTTTTCTTCTTCAGGAGGAATCAGCCACCAGATCGGGATGCGCCCGGCTATTAGTAGGCCCGTGCGGTAGAATTCATCCAATAGTAAGTAGTGCTGGCTGCTGCCACAGTCTTCTGTAGAGAGGCTCTCACGCTGGCCCATACGAAACTTTTCATCTTCCATGAGAAAGAAGTGAACTTCCAGTCCAATGGTTGCCGCCCAGCGACTGATACCGTCAGTTTTTTGTTTGAGCTCTAGCGTTTCCTCCGGACTGACCGGCGGGTGGCACAACCAGATATCCAGGTCTGATTTTTCAGATTGGGCGACAGTGCCACTGGACCCCATCAGGAAAATACCGTGGATACGACGTCTCATGGTAGGTTGGCGACGATAGGTGAAACTGCGAGTTAGACGCTGTGTTTTTTGCACATCCCGTTTGGTGGGGTTATAGCCCGCGAGCCCACAGGGGGTTTGGTGAGAAACATAACCGGGCAACATAGGATGATTGACATGGAACATCATCGGCAACAGCTCAAGAAATATTTGCTGGCGAGCACCCAGCGCTGATTTAGTTCTGGCCAAACGTGCGTTGTTGACCTGAAGAAAGCGTTGCTTAATGGTTTTAAGTGTCTTGCGATCGACTCCGTGGTCAATCGAAGAAGATAGGACTTCTAACGGCGGCATGGTTCAAAGTATAGGCGTGATAGTGGGCTTGCGTGAAAAATCTGAGGCGTTGATTGTGGTAATAGTGACAGGTATCGCAGTTTACCTGCCGTGCTTAATTCTCCGGGGCCGATGAGACGGGGTTTTTTATCGGCTGAGCAATAAATTCCCGTAGGAGTCGACGTCGCAAGACCAGTTTAGTGTGATCAGGGAGGTCGACACGGGGTGTTTGCAGCACGCGCTTAGCGCTGCTGCAAACGTTGCTCGGCCCTGATGGCCGCAGCGGCTACCTGTGCAGGGGCTGTTCCGCCAATATGATCCCGGGCGGCGACAGAACCTTGCAGGGTTAATACTTCAAAAACATCGTCGGCAATGATGTCGCTGAACTGCTGCAATTCCTGCAGAGACATTTCAGACAAATCCTTTGTTTGCTCAACACCATAAGCGACAGATTTACCAACAATTTCATGGGCATCCCGGAAGGGAACACCCTTGCGAACCAGATAATCTGCCAAGTCGGTGGCGGTAGAAAAGCCTCGACGAGCGGCTTCTTCCATAACATCCCTTCTGGCTGTGATTGCCGGAACCATATCGCCATAAGCCTTCAGGCAATCCTTGATGGTATCGATGGTATCGAACAGCGGCTCTTTGTCTTCTTGGTTGTCTTTGTTGTAAGCCAGTGGCTGGGATTTCATTAAAGTGAGTAGTGAAACCAGGTGACCGGTGACCCGGCCAACCTTGCCCCTTACCAATTCAGGCACGTCGGGGTTTTTCTTTTGTGGCATTATCGATGAGCCGGTGCAAAAACGATCCGGCAATTCAATGAAGTTGAATTGTGCTGAAGTCCAGAGCACCAGTTCTTCGCTAAAGCGAGAAAGATGAGTCATCACCAGGCTGGCAAAAGCGGTAAATTCAATGGCAAAATCTCGGTCGCTGACAGAGTCGAGCGAATTTTCTGTGGGTGCGTCAAAACCCAATAATCTAGCGGTCATCGCCCGGTCTATCGGGTAAGTCGTTCCGGCGAGTGCCGCTGCACCCAGTGGCGATTGGTTGGCGCGTTTGCGGCAATCCAGCAGGCGGCCATAATCTCGTTCCAGCATTTCATTCCACGCCAATAGATGATGGCCAAACGTCACGGGCTGCGCGGTTTGCAGGTGGGTAAACCCAGGCATGATGGTATCGGTTTCTTTGGCGGCCAGAGCGATGAGCCCGCTTTGTAGGTAGGTTAGAGCGCGGGCAATGTTATCAATTTCATCGCGAAGATAGAGGCGTATATCTGTGGCTACCTGGTCATTGCGGGAGCGGCCTGTATGGAGTTTCTTACCGGTTACGCCAATCTTGTCAGTGAGTCGTGCTTCGATATTCATATGCACGTCTTCGAGGGTGACTGACCATTGAAATTGTCCCGACTCGACTTCGCTGCGAATAGTTTCCAGTCCGTCGACAATTTGCTGACATTCTTCTTCTGTTAGCACACCAACGTGGGTGAGCATTTGAGCGTGTGCCAACGAGCCATTGATATCGTGGTGATACATGCGTTGGTCGAATTCGATGGAGGCAGTGAAGCGCTCGACAAAGGCGTCGGTGGGTTCTGAAAAACGCCCCCCCCAAGGTTTAATGGGTTGATCCTGGTCAGTCATAGAATGCAATCGCTGTGGTCATTGTTAGTGGCGCGGATTATAGCAGAAGGAAATGGAGTTTTTCCTAGCGCGCCAGTAACCAGGGTTCAATATTGCCAAAACTGCCCGCTTCTGCCATCGAATTCCCTGCTATAGTGAGTTTAATGAGACAAAATACAGACATCCATGACGATTAATACAGAATCCAAAGCGCCTAAAGAATTTTTCGTGCCCGATTTGTGCAACGCTCAGGCCGTGCTGTTTTTGGTGTTAGTAGCGGAGCTGCTGGCGATTGTTCTAGAGTTGGCATCCACTGGAATACGAGAATTCAGTTGGCAGTCATTTTCATTAACATCGCTATTCATACAGTGGGCTTTCTTAATGAGCGCGGCATTGCTGTGCCTACTGCGTCCACGTCTTGCTGACTGGGCAATGCCGCGTGCGGCGGGACTGTGTTATTTACTGATTGTGGCGGTTGTAGCGACGACCAGTGTGGCTGGTCAATGGTTGTTGCAGGGTGTATTTAGTGACAGTGGAAACTGGTCTGTCGATTTGTCGACATTAACAACACATGTACTGATTTGTGCGGTGTTGGCAGGCATCGCCTTGCGCTATTTCTATTTGACTCAGCAGCTCCGAGAAAAGCAGCGGACTGAACTGCAGGCGCGAATACAGGCGTTGCAGTCTCGAATTCGGCCACACTTTCTTTTCAATAGCATGAACATTATTGCCAGTTTGATCGCGGTTGATCAGGAGGATGCTGAAATGGCCGTTGAAGACCTGGCAGGTTTGTTTCGGGCCAGCCTCGCTGATATAGAAACAGAGGTCACACTGGCTGATGAGTTAGAGTTGTGCCGGCGCTACGCACGGATTGAAAAATTGCGCATGGGTGAGCGATTGAAAATGACTTGGCGGGTTGATAGCGTGCCGACAACGCTGGCAATACCGAGTTTGTCGCTACAACCGTTGCTGGAAAATGCCATTTATCACGGTATTCAAAAACGTCCTGAGGGTGGAGAGGTCACTGTTGAAGCGAACCTAAGCCAGGGCATGTTAACGCTGACAGTCACCAATCCGCTGGCAACGTCCGTTGTTGCTGACGAAGGTGGCAACCGTTTGGCCCAAGAGAATATCCATCACCGACTGCAAGCGCTTTACGGTGTAAAGGCAGGGCTGCGTACCCTGGTTGAGAATAACGAATATCGCGCACAAATTTTTTACCCGATCGAAAATGAGGCGCACCGGCAGGTTTAGATGACGCGAGAGCAAAAGTTTTGAAGGTATTAATAGTCGACGATGAACCGCTGGCGCGGAGCCGATTAGTTCGATTGCTGGACCGTCACCCCGATTGCGACATTGTTGCCGAAGCGGAAAATGGTGAGCAGGCGATTATTGCCTGCAATCAGCAACTTCCCGATGTTGTGTTGATGGATATCCGTATGCCAGTGATGGACGGGCTTCAGGCAGCGCGACATTTAGCCTCTTTTGACGAGCCCCCGGCCGTTATATTCTGCACGGCTTATAATGATTATGCCCTCGACGCATTTGACGCCAATGCCGTTGACTACCTGTTAAAGCCGGTGAACAGGGAAAAACTTTCGCTGGCGTTAACCAAAGCAAAAAAACTTAACCGCGTTCAACTATCGGCACTGTCGGAGCAGGAGTCGGAGCAGCGTCCTGCCATAGAAAGTGGCAGTCACAGAGCGCATATTGCCGCCAAGTCCAGCCGTGGCATTGAGCTGATATCCATTGAAAATATCCGCTACTTTATGGCAGATCAGAAATACGTGACGGTATTCTACCAAGTCGATGGCGAGCAAAAAAATGTGTTGATTGACGAATCCTTAAGAGAGCTCGAGCAGACGCTGGGTGATCAATTCGTGCGTATTCATCGCAATGCACTCGCTGCCGTCGTTCATATACAAGGGCTTGAAAAGACTGAGCAAGTTACATACTTGAAGTTGTCTGGGCTCGACCGTGGCCCTCAAGTCAGTCGGCGTTATCAGGCTGTGATTCGCGAGCTGGTTCAGCAATTATAGCGTCGTAAAACGACTCCCAGTCAACATGCAAAGTTACCTGCCCACGAGTCTCTCTGGCGGCTAGCCGTCGACCTCTGGCACTGTCGTAATGTATAAGTGAGGTGCATCATTAGGCCCAGTCACTTATCATAGCGTTAGAATTTTCATTGTGAGCGCCTGATGTATGCCCAGTAATCTTGTACGTATTGCCACCCGCGAATCTCCTCTTGCCCTGTGGCAGGCAGAATTTATAAAAACCGGCCTGCAGGCAGCTCATCCCGGCTTGGACG
>CAYNZI010000115.1:0-7123 GCA_964401565.1 uncultured Spongiibacteraceae bacterium | reverse complement strand
GTTGCTAGCCGTTACAACGTATCTCGCGAAGCTCAGGACGAGTATTCATTGATTAGTCAGCAACGCTGCGCAGCTGGCCAGGAATCTGGTAAGTTTGATGATGAGATTGTTCCTATGAACACCATCATGAAAGTAATGAACAAAGAAACAGGTGAAGTTACTGAGCAAGAAGCAGTCGCCTCTCGCGATGATTGTAATCGTCCTTCTACAACGGCAGAAGGTCTTGCCAGTTTACAGCCAATCATGGGTGAAGGTAACTTTATCACCGCCGGTAATGCTTCACAGTTGTCTGATGGTTCTTCAGCGCAGGTGTTAATGGAGCGCGCTGAAGCTGAGCGTCGCGGTTTGGATATCATGGGTACTTTCCGCGGATTCGCTGTCGGTGGTTGTGAGCCTGATGAAATGGGTATTGGTCCTGTTTTGGCGGTACCGAAGCTGTTGAAAATTGCCGGACTGACGGTTGATGATATTGATTTGTGGGAGCTGAACGAAGCTTTTGCCAGTCAGGTTGTTTACAGTCGCGATGTTCTGGGTATTCCCATGGACAAACTGAATGTAAACGGTGGATCTATCGCTATTGGTCACCCATTTGGTATGTCTGGGTCACGTATGGTCGGCCATTTATTGATTGAAGGCCGTCGTCGTGGTGCTCGCTACGGTGTTGTCACCATGTGTATTGGTGGCGGTATGGGTGCGGCAGGTCTGTTCGAAATTAATTCGTAACGGATTTTCCTCTGCTGATGTTGTTCTCGCTCGGGCGGGAATCCATCAGTTGCGTTTCACAGCGCACAAACAAGGGCCTTTGATGGCCCTTGTTTGTTTTTGTCATATGACGGACTTTCCAAAAGCGCTACTTGAGCCACATTCGATCTTGGTGGTAATAGGGTGTATTATCCGTCACGTTTTATATCATACATACACTAGGAGAGAACTATGCGCGAAGCAGTCATCGTTTCCGTAGCTCGTACGGGCCTGGCCAAATCCATTCGTGGTGGCTTTAATAACACAACCGGTACTGCCATGGCGGGACATGCCGTGCAGCATGCCATCTCACGTGCCGGTATTGAGCCAGGAGAAGTAGAGGAAGTTGTTGTTGGTTGTGGCACCCCCCAAGGTACTACCGGTAACAACATCGGTCGCTTGGCGGCCCTTAAAGCGGGTTGTCCTGTAACAACTTCAGGTTTCACCGTTAGCCGCCACTGTTCTTCAGGTCTAAACGCTATTGCAACGGCAGCGGGTCGTATCATCACAGACGGCGTTCCTATTGCCGTTGGTGCGGGTGTAGAGTCTATTTCTTTGTCGCAGCCCAGTGGTCCATTCACGCTGTCCAATGATCTACCTCTATTTGATCAGTACCCTGGTTTAATGAAGCCTATGATCGAAACTGCTGACATTGTGGCCGAGCGTTACAATATTAGCCGTGAAGCTCAAGACGAATATTCGTTACAAAGCCAACTTCGCATGGCTGCAGCTCAAAAAGCGGGTTTGTTTGACAATGAAATCGTGCCAATGAAAACCCAGATGATTCAGCGCAATAAAGAAACGGGCGAAGAAACCATCGTTGATTACGTTGTTGATCGTGACGAATGTAATCGTCCTGGCACAACTTTAGAAGGGCTGCAATCACTTCAGCCGATCCGTGGTCCTGGCCAATTCGTCACAGCGGGTAATGCCTCTCAGCTTTCTGACGGTGCTGCTGCAGTAACCCTGATGGATTCCAAAGAAGCAGAGCGTCGCGGTGTTGAAGCGCTAGGTGCTTTCCGTGGTTTTGCCATTGGTGGTTGTGAGCCAGACGAAATGGGTATCGGTCCGGTTGTTGCGGTTCCTCGCTTGCTGCAACGTGCTGGCCTAACAGTACAAGATATTGATATCTGGGAGCTTAACGAAGCGTTCGCTAGCCAATGTTTGTACAGCCGGGACTTTTTAGGTATAGACCCTGAAAAATACAATGTTAATGGTGGATCTATCTCTGTTGGTCACCCATTTGGCATGACAGGTGCTCGTTGTACGGGTCACATATTGCTGGAAGGCAAACGTCGTGGTGCCAAGTATGGTGTTGTGACTATGTGTATCGGTGGTGGTATGGGTGCTGCTGGATTATTCGAAATTTTCTAATCTTAGCTTTACCCACTTGGCGTGGTAACCATTGACACGCCAAGTCTCCTTTCTGTCTCGCATCGCCTGTCCATTTTTATAAATCCCCTGCCTTCTCACTAGAGGCTGGTTCTTGTTGTTGTGTGCGAACGTTTTTGCCGGTCTATGGCTATTTGTTAGTTATTTATGCGTCAGCTAAACCGATATTCGCGGAGTTTTTCTGTGTCCCTGAGTGATGCTGATCGCCGTCTATGTTAAATTTAGGCAACTTGCCCTCTGTGCGTCAACCGTGTAAAAAGTAACCACAGTTTGTGATGCAACAATAGTATTGTAAAAAAACGAACAGGGTTTTCCATCTAACGGAAGTACCTTGATTGACAATCCAAATACCGCTTTCAAATAAAGGGAACGATTATGAGTGTTATCACTGTTAATGGCACAAAACATCAGCTCGATGTTGATGATGATATGCCTCTGTTGTGGGCGCTGAGAGATATCGTTGGATTGACCGGTACTAAGTTTGGTTGTGGCAAAGGTTTGTGCGGCGCCTGTACCGTGCATATGGATGGCAATCCTATTCGTTCATGTAGCACGCCAGTATCGGCAGTTGCCGGCAAAAGTATTACCACGATTGAGGGTTTGTCAGATGATGGTAATCATCCTCTGCAGCAAGCCTGGCGTGAACATAAAGTCCCCCAGTGCGGATACTGCCAGTCTGGGCAAATCATGTCTGCCGCAGCGTTGCTGGAACAAAACCCTAATCCATCGGTTGATGAGATTAATCGCTATATGAGTGGCAATATATGTCGCTGCGGAACCTACACGCGTATAAGAGCGGCAATTCAGACCGCCGCTGGGCAGAAAGCCACAGTGAGCAATTCTGGCGCCAGCGCGGTTAACGATGGTGTGCAAGTATGGGAGGCACAATCATGAAACTCAAATCACAAACAGGCATTACTCAACTCGATCGACGCGAATTTTTAAAGTTGTCGGGTATATCTGCATCGGGTTTGTTATTGGCTACGCATTTACCGTCGGCGATGGCCGGAAATTTGGGAATATTTGAACCCAGTTTGTTTTTGGCGATTGATGCGGCTGGTGTCGTGCATGTGACTGTAGCCCGATCAGAAATGGGGCAGGGGATTCTCACATCAATGGCGCAAATTGTCGCCGATGAACTTGAAGCTGATTGGAGTCGAGTTAATATTGTGCAGGCGGAAGGTCACGAAAAATATGGTGATCAAAACACCGATGGTTCTCATAGTATTACTGATGGCTTTATGCCGATGAGATACGTTGGCGCTAGCGCCAGAATGATGCTGGAGCAAGCGGCGGCGGAGCAATGGGGAGTGGCGGTTTCGGAATGTCACGCTGAGCAGCATCAGGTGATGCATCAGTCTTCAGGAAAAAGCCTGGATTACCGCGATTTAGTGGCGGCGGCGGCCAAGCAGAGCCTGCCTGATAAAGATAGCTTACAGTTAAAATCGGCTGATCAATTTCGATATATTGGTAAAGGGATGGCGCTGAAAAATCTTCACGACTTTACGGTGGGTACTGCCGATTACGGTATTGACACACAGTTGCCGGGAATGCTTTATGCCAGTATTGAGCGGCCTCCTGTGATTAAAACAAAAGTGAAATCGTTTGATAAAACAGCGGCAATGAAGGTCAAAGGTGTTCATTCGGTTATTGAAATCCCTCATACTCCGGGGCCTGCTTTGTTTAACCCTGTTGGGGGTATAGCCGTTATTGCCGATAATACATGGGCGGCCATGAAAGGTCGCAAAGCGTTAAAAATTGAGTGGACCGACAATGAGCACAGTAAAGACAACAGTGCCGAGTACTTAAATGAATTACGTAAGACGGCGAGAAATCCCGGTATTGTGGCTCGCGTTGAAGGCGATGTTGATGCGGCTTTGAAAGCGGCGACGTCAACCGTTGAGGCTGAATATTCCGTGCCGTATCTAGCGCATGCATCGATGGAGCCGCCAGCGGCTACGGCACATTATAAAGATGGCTTTTGCGAGATATGGGCTTGTACGCAAACTCCGCAGCGAGCGCGGCAGATGGCTGCAGCCTTTACGGGGCTAGAAAAAGAACAGGTCAAAGTCAATGTCACTCTACTGGGTGGTGCCTTCGGGCGTAAATCCAAGCCAGACTATGTTGCCGAGGCGGCGTTTCTATCGAAAGCGGTGGGTAAGCCTATTAAGGTTACCTGGACTCGTGAAGATGATATCAAGCACGATTACTACCATTTCATCAGCGCTCACCACATGGAAGCGGGTCTTGATGCGTCAGGCAAACCGTCAGCTTGGTTACACCGAGCGATTTATCCGGATATTGGAACTACCTTTGCGCCCAAGGCCAATAATGTTGGCAATCTGGTCCAGGGTGTGTCGAATATGTGGTACGACATTCCAAATGTTCGGGCAGAGGGGGGGGCTCCTGATGCTCATTTGCGCATTGGCTGGGTACGTTCGGTCGGCAATATCCAGAATGCCTTTGCTGTTGGCAGTTTTACCGCTGAATTGGCAGAGAAAGCAGGGCGTGATCCCGGTGAATACTTGTTGGAATTGTTGGGTGAGCCGCGAATATTGACAATGGGTAAGGGGCCGTCCGGCAATCCTTTGTCTCGAGCGCCAATCGATATGGGCCGAATGCGGGGTGTTACTGAAAAGGTAATGAAGGCCGCCAGCTGGGGGCAAGAGTTGCCAGAAAATCATGGGTTGGGAGTCGCTGTTCATTTTAGCTTTCTATCCTATGTGGCAACCGTGGTGGAAGTGTCGGCGTCCGCTGATGGAAAAATCAAAGTGGAAAAAATTTACAGTGCTATCGATGCCGGCCAAATTGTCAACAGCGACAGAGTGAAAGCTCAGTTGGAAGGCGCGGCCACGTTCGGTATGAGTATTGCCATGTACGGTGAGATAAGTACTAAAAATGGTCAAGTTGAACAGGATAATTTTCACAACTATCAGGTCGCACGAATGAATGAAGTCCCTGAAATCGAAACGTTCATTATCGAGTCGAAGGCGGCGCCGACCGGCGTTGGCGAACCGGGGACTCCGCCGTTGGCACCTGCTTTGGCGAATGCTGTCTTTGCCGCTACGGGGAAACGTATTCGTGACTTGCCATTGATGAATCACGGATTGGTTTAACCGGCTAAGGTCATCAGCTGTGTGCTGATGACCTATTTGACGTGCAAAAAAAAGCCAGACTCGTAATGAGGCTGGCTTTTTTTGAGCGCGGGACCGTGAGATCCCTCGCGGACGTAGCGCTTAGTGAGCGCTAGCTACTTTCTTGGCATTGCGGACTTTATTCATCTGCGCTAACAACGGCTTCAACTCTTTAACGTTGAGTCCGCCGTCCTGGTTGGCATCCAATAGTCCCCACATGGGTGCTAATTTTTTACCAAAGCTCTCAGGAAGCTCTTCCAGCATGAGTAAGCCGTCCATGTCCTTATCCATAAAGCCCATCATTTGTGCAGCTTCAGTATCTTCTTTGGTATAAACCGGCTTTTCAGAGGTTTCATTGGCCCATTCAAAACTCATGCTGCCGTAGAGCATTTCATCATGAGATTGTTCTCCCCACGGAACAGTGCGGCTGGCGTCAGGATTACTGGGGTTGTTAACTGAATTGTCATAGGTAGTGCTGTAAACCATTTTACTGCCCTTAGGTAGCTGTAACGGCTCTGCAAACGTATAGGTACGCTGCCAGTTGAAATCGTAAACTGGAACTGACAATACAACTTCAGACTCTCCGCTGGGGTACTCTACCGTGTACTTGGCGCTGCTTCCGCGATAGTGCGCGTGTGCAGTTACTGAATACAGAGTAGCGTCATCAGAAAAGACGAAATAGGCGCTCTCTTCATGCTCGGCCGAGTTTGGTTCGATCTTAATTGACGGGTCGAGAATGACGTGGGTACGCAAAAAGTTCGCGGGAGTTTCGTCGGCAAAATAGAGTCCAACACGTGTTTTGTCAGTGGTTGCTATACCGACAGGCGTATAGTGCATTTGCAGTAAAAACGCTTCGTCGGCAGGAACAAAAACGCCAGTGCCTGCTGGTAACTCGGCAGATTCGTTGCCAACCGCGTAACCCATAATGTAATTGTCGAAGACAGAACCCAGGTCGCCGGCATTTTCTTCAGGAACAGGACCGGACCCCATCAATACATGGTGAACAACTCGGCCATCTCCTGGAATAATGGTGGCTGCTTTTACCCATACATCTTTACCCAGGGGATTTGGCAAGACCGGAAATTGATATTCGACAATCCCGGTTGCAGGAATGTCATAGGCGGGCACTTCGAGAATCAGATCGGGCTCACCCAACGTCCACTGAGTTTCCAGCGGTTTAACCTTTAAAAGGGGATCGGGGCCTTGCCCGCGTTCAGCGCCTGCCTCTATCCATCCAACGAGTGTTTTTATTTCGTCGTTAGAAATGCTTCCGTCGTGTTCCCAGACCCCGGTTTCGGGGTCTGCATGCCAAGGCGGCATGCGCTTGGTGCGAATCACTTCTCTGATCATTGGAGCGAAACCTTTAATCATGCTGTATTCGGTCATCGCCCAGGGGGCGATTCCGCCTTGAGTGTGACAGGCGGTACAGTTGTCGACCAGGATCGGCGCAATATCGTCAGCGTAAGAGATTGATTTAGCCGCTTCAGTATGTGGATAAGCAATTGCACAGCCTTTGGTTTCTGCCGAGGCAACTTCAACAGGCTTGCCTGCAATTAGAGAATCCAATGCAGCTCGTGCGGCAGTACCGGCATTGCCACGATAAACAATTTTCTTACTGTCGGGTTCAATAACTAATACTTCGCCGGTGTTGGCTAGTTCTAGCGACGAGCCGATAATTTGCGCGGTGTCGTGCAGAACAGGGATATTTAGTCCGTTTTTTTCTACGTTAGCGGCTATCGCGTCTCGAGATCCTTTTTGATCTGAATTGATCATTAAGACTTTTACGCCTTGGTCGGCATAATCTTTTTGCAGAGCGTTGTAGGCTTCGCTGTCTGCAGCAACCATGTCGCAATTAT
>CAYNZI010000114.1:0-7148 GCA_964401565.1 uncultured Spongiibacteraceae bacterium | reverse complement strand
GATAGCGGCCCCGGCAGGTTGGTTGTGGATTGTTATTGGCTTTGCGTTGTTCCGGTTATTTGATATATGGAAGCCATGGCCGATCCGTTTTTTTGACAAGAATGTGGAGTCAGGCCTTGGTATTATGATTGACGATGTATTGGCTGGAGTTTACGCATGGCTTGTATTACAGCTGATCGTTGTGTTGGTTTAATTAGAGCGTAGGAATGGGTTATGAAAGACGTTGATGATCTCAGTTTGATAATAGATTCCAATGTGCCCATTGTTGTATTGGAAACACGCGATGAAAAACGGGCGTTAGAATTACTTACCCAGGTCGCCATGAAAAAGCAGTTGGGCTACTACTGCTGGTCTATTACTGAGGGAATGAATCGGCTTGGCTTTGGCGATGCTTTTGCAGTAGACGGTGACGTAGAATCTCCCGTTGAGGCGTTAAATGCGATAAAGCGTAGCAATAATCCATCAATATATGCGCTTTGTGATTTCCACCCCTTTTTGTCCGGCAATCCGGAGCATGTGCGATTGCTGAAAGATATTGCGTTAAATGACGCCCAGTTGCGCCATACATTGGTGTTGATCAGTCATGAAGTTGATATTCCTCCTGAGTTACAGCATTACTGCGCACGATTTTCTATGACCTTGCCCAGTGAGGCGCAAGTTATGGCAATCGTTCGAGAGGAGATAGCTGCCTGGTCTAAAGATAACGCTAGCGCTCGGGTGAAAACAGACCATGCGACACTCAAAAAACTGATAAAGAACTTAAAGGGATTAAGTCGTCAAGACGTACACCGGTTGGCGCGAACGGTTATCCGTGATGATGGGGCTATCACTGAAAATGATCTGCCAGAGGTGAACAAGGCCAAATTTGAACTGATAGATATGGATGGTGTGCTCAGTTTTGAATACGATACTGAAAAATTTTCTGCTGTGGGTGGCTTGGAAAACCTCAAGCAATGGGTTAAGCAGCGACAAGATATTTTCCTGAATACGACGAGTCGAGGTGTCGATCGTCCCAAGGGCGTCATGCTACTTGGTATCCAGGGTGGCGGTAAAAGCCTCGCGGCAAAATCTATTGCAGGGCTATGGGGGGTGCCCCTGCTGCGCTTGGATATGGCGGCACTGTACAATAAGTACATTGGAGAAACCGAGAAAAATCTCAAGAAATCCCTTCGGCAGGCGGAGTTGATGTCGCCTTGTGTATTGTGGGTTGACGAGATCGAGAAGGGATTGGCGACGAGTAGTAGTGATGATGGAACATCCCGTCGGATATTAGGTACCATGCTAACGTGGATGGCAGAGCGTAAAGCGAATGTTTTTATTGTTGCCACCTCCAACGATGTTACTCAGTTGCCCCCCGAATTAATGCGCAAGGGTAGAATGGACGAAATATTTTTTGTCGATTTGCCAAAACAGCATGTGCGAGAAGAAATATTTTCGATCCATTTGAAGAAAAGAAACTTTGACCCCGATAATTTCTCACTGGCTGAGTTGGCCGAAAAAGCGGAAGGATTTTCCGGTGCAGAGATTGAGCAGGCAGTGGTCGCCGCGTTGTACGGCTCATCGGCGAGAAGGCAGCCACTCAGCACCCGTGATATCGTTGACCAGCTGGAAAGTACCTATCCACTTTCTGTAGTGATGGCGGAGAATATAGGGCAGTTGCGCGCTTGGGCTGCTGACAGAACGGTCTCTGCCGACTAGGGGCGCTTCTTATATTGTTGATGGGGAGTCGTTTTGATATTTCGTGGCGATGCTGGTCTTTCTACAATATCGCGAGACACCCTTGTTGAACTGTTGAACCGAATGATTGCGGAATGATTGCGTGTTTTTGTCCCTGCGAAGCTTTATCATAGGGCGCATATTCCCGCTGGAATCATGCATAACCATAATAAATGCGCGATGTAGTAAGAGCGTTTAAATTTCCGAGGATTTATAGTGACAACTGTTCAACAACAAAAAATGCCCATTGTCTGGACGATTTCGGCATCGGCTGCCGGAGGCGGAACAGGTATTCAAGCTGATTTGCATACTTTTCATGACTTTGGTGTATACGGCTGTACGGTTATCACCGCTTTGTGCGCTCAAAATTCTTTTGCTTTGGGATATACCTCGGTTACTGAAAAGAAAAGTGTTGCTGCGCAAATCAATGCGCTGGACAGTGATATGCCTGCGGATGCTATAAAGCTAGGTATTTTACCCAGTAAAGATATTGTTGAGTCGGTGATTAAATATCTCGAAGACTTTAAGGGTTTTGTGGTTTACGACCTCGAGTTGGAAAACAGCGGTGAGGCTTTGTTGGGTGATGCAGGTGAGCTGGTTAAGACTGTGTTAATTCCCCGGGTGAATTTGTTAGTGGTGAATGTTGAAGAGGCGAGAGCATTGACGGATATTACTGTCAGTAGTAGTGAAAGCCTTGCCGACGCTGCTAAAGCATTATTAAACATGGGTGCGGGCTCCGTGTTGGTTACCGGTGCTCACATTGACGATAAGCGGGTCGATATTTGGATGAATGACGATCGTTGTCAGTGGGTGACAATCGACCCATTGCATACCGTTAACAATCGCGGGGGAGGCAATGTCTTATCGGCGGTAATGACCGCCGCCGAAGCGCGAGGCTTGGATATTGAAACGTCACTGAAGTTGGCGAAAGCCTATGTGACGCAAGGGATTCGCGGTTCACATCAAGTCGGCAATGGTCCTGGTGCGGTGGCTCATTTGGGGTGGCCGGCAGACGATGCCGATATGCCGAAATTGTCTGAAACGATGCCAGTTTCGTAACAACTACAAGGTTTTGGGGCTAATGTTAATCCAGCATTCTTCCTTGATTAAATGGTCTATTCGATACCTGCTGGTGATGGCGATCCTTCTCGCACCTCCAGCAAAGGGTATGGAGATTCAGGCGCAAGCCCTGCTTAAAGATATGATCGTGATTGTGGTGGATGGCACCCGGCGCGTTATTAAGGCAGGAAATCGTAGTCCTGAAGGTGTGCTTCTTGTTACATCAGACCCTCGTCGTGCCATCGTAGAAATTAATGGTCGGCGTCAGCAATTGACATTGAGTACGCGTATTAGCAGCGCCTTTACCATAAAAGACCGTGTGGAAGTTTCTATTCCTCGCAATCATGCCAACCAATATGTCACTACCGCAACAATCAATGGTCGTCGAGTAAAAGTTCTTGTGGATACGGGTGCAACGTCTGTCGCTTTAAGTAGTCAGCAAGCACAGCGATTGGGTATTAACTATCTGCAAGGTCATGCGACTACGGTGGTAACGGCTAGCGGGCGGGCTAAGGCCTACCAAATTAAACTTCGCTCTGTGATGATAGGTGGTCTTAATGCCGAAGTCGTTCCCGCTGTGGTTGTGGAGGGTGACTATCCGGAAATTGTGTTATTAGGTATGAGCTATCTAAACCATGTTGATATGCGCGAGCAAAACGGCATCTTGTTGTTACAGTCAAAATTGTAGTCGATTTCTTTTTGTCCTGTTTTGTCGCTATCTTCGAATAGCAACACTGAGTCACTGCTGTTAGAATGTGCGCCCCGGTGTGGAGCCCCGGCCCTTTGTGTTGTATTAGGAGAACTCTGTGTCCATACGTTTTGTCGAATCTTCCAAGCTGCCTACTCAGTGGGCGGAGTTTGAAATTCACGGCTTTGAAGATACGGATACGGGCAAAGAACACGTTGTCTTGACGCTGGGCGACGTGGGCTCTGGTGAGCCAGTGTTGGCGCGAATCCATTCAGAGTGTTTGACCGGAGATGCCCTGTTTAGCTTACGGTGTGATTGCGGCTCTCAGTTGAAAGCGGCGTTGGAGGCGATTGCTAAAGAGGGGCGAGGTGCTTTGTTGTATCTACGTCAGGAAGGTCGCGGCATCGGTCTGCTTAACAAAATTAGAGCCTACAAACTTCAGGATCACGGTGCCGACACTGTCGAGGCCAATGAGCAGTTGGGGTTTGGTGCGGACATGCGTGATTACGGTATCTGTAACGCGATGTTGGAACATCTCAATATTACGCAAATTCGGCTGATGACAAACAACCCTCGCAAGGTGAAAGCACTGACAGATCAGGGCATTGATGTTGTCGAGCGAATTCCTCTGCAAACGGGCCAAAATCCCCATAACGAGAAATACCTAGCCACCAAGGCTGGTAAGCTCGGTCATCTTATCGGTTAGCCATAACGGGTTAATCAATGTTGGTAAGCACAGATAGCCGCCTGTTTTCACTCATTTGACTGAGATCTAGCTAGACTGGCAGCTCGATGAGTCAGGAAGTATCAGCGTTAGGTGGTGTGCAATCGATTGTTGTATGTTTTGCGAATCGAGGCCGCATTGTTGTAACTGATATTCATGTTTACCGTGGTCGATATATCGATCCGGTAGTCCTAAATGCAGCACTGGTGTATTGATCCCGCAGCGACTGAGATATTCGCTAACGGCTGCACCCGCACCACCCGCCACTGTATTTTCTTCCAGCGTAACCAGCAAATCGTGACTGCTTGCCAGCTGGGTAATCAGAGATTCATCAATTGGTTTAACAAATCGCATATCGGCGACAGTTGCGTTCAGCTGATCGGCCGCCTCAAGTCCGTTTGCAAGCAGGGTACCAAAATTAAGTATTGCAACCTGGCGTCCCTTGCGGCGAATGACACCTTTACCGATCTCTAGCGCTGTCATTTGTTGTTCAATGACTGCGCCAGGGCCGGTTCCGCGAGGATAGCGAACAGCCGCGGGCCCAACATGTTGAAAGCCGGTGTAAAGTAGTTGGCGAGTTTCATTCTCGTCAGATGGTGTCATTACCAGCATATTTGGGATGCAGCGCAGATAGCTCAAATCGAAACTGCCTGCGTGGGTAGGGCCGTCCTCACCAACCAGTCCGGCGCGGTCGATGCCAAATAGAACGTTCAGGTTCTGTAGTGCCACGTCGTGAATGAGCTGATCGTATGCGCGCTGAAGAAACGTGGAATAAATCGCCACCACGGGTTTTAATCCGTCGCAAGCCATGCCTGCAGCGAGGGTTACGGCATGTTGTTCGGCGATGGCAACATCGTGGTAGCGGTCGGGGAATCGCTTTGAAAACTCGATCATTCCGGAGCCTTCACCCATGGCTGGAGTAATACCGATCAATAAATCGTCTTGTGAGGCCATGTCGCAAAGCCAGTCACCAAAAACCTGCTGGTATTTCTTCTTTACAATAACAGGTGCTGGGTTAACGGGAGGTTTTGCCTCAATTTTGTTGATGGCGTGATACCCGACAGGGTCTTCTTCGGCCGGGGTGAAGCCTTTTCCCTTTTGGGTAATGATGTGTAGCAGTTGCGGTCCTGGTAAGTCGCGCATATTGCCGATGGTGTTGATCAGCATGGGTAAGTCGTGACCATCAATAGGCCCGATGTAGTTGAACCCAAGTTCTTCAAACAATGTTCCCGGCGCGACCATTCCCTTGATGTGTTCTTCCACGCGTTTGGCAAATCCCCATGCGGGTGGAATCTTTGAGAAGACCTTCTTGCTGCCTGCTCGGAAGTTGGTGTACGTCTTACTGGCCCATATCTTGGAGAAATAGGTGTTAAGGCCACCGGTACTATGAGAGATTGACATCAGGTTATCGTTGAGAATAACCAGCATATTGGCGTCAACATGAGAGGCGTGGGTCAGCGCTTCAAATGCCATGCCTGCGGTCATGGCGCCATCACCGATAACAGCTACGCATTTACGTTCAAGGCCCAGCTGTCGGGCGGCAATAGCCATTCCTAGTGCTGCGCTGATACTTGTGCTTGAGTGACCCACGCCAAAGGTGTCGTAATCGCTTTCGGCCCGCTTGGGGAAACCGGATAATCCATCCTGAATTCGCATTGTGGACATTTTTTCGCGTCGTCCAGTGAGAATTTTATGGGGATAGGTTTGGTGGCCTACATCCCAGACGATGCGATCATCGGGTGTATTGTATAAATAGTGTAGCGCAACTGTTAGCTCAACCACGCCGAGTCCGGCGCCGAAATGTCCACCGGTTTGCCCGACGGAAAACAGTAAGTACAGGCGTAGTTCATCGGCCAGCTGTAGCAATTGCTCTTCTTCCAATTGCCTCAGGTCGGCGGTTTCATTGATACCGTCCAACAAGGGGGTCTCAGGTCTTGAACGGGGTATTTCAGTAAGCATGCAGTTTTGAAAGGATCCGATTGTGGTCGCCGAAAAATCAAATTGTAACGCAATGCGGTATCATTTACTTGCTCTTATATTGATACAGCGAATAGAACTGCCGTTAGTGGCGACGGGAAATAATGTATCTGGACAAGTCGCGCAAGGGCTTGGCATTGTCGTCAAAGTGTTCCAGTGCCACGAGTGATTGTTGATGTAATTGAGCGGCTTTATCTTTGGCGCCCTCGATTCCGAGGAGTGACGGATAGGTGGACTTGTTTAGTGCGATGTCGGCACCCTGTGCCTTGCCGAGGGTGGCCGTGTCAGACTCTATGTCGAGTATGTCGTCGTGAACCTGAAATGCTAGCCCAATCGCATCTCCGTAGTTGTCGAGTTGTGCCAACTGCTGTTGATCGGCTCCTGCCAATGTTGCTCCCATGGCTATTGCTGCTCGAATTAGCGCGCCGGTTTTTAGGCGGTGGATGGTCTCTAGTTGTGCAGCGTCGATGCGTTTGTCGACAGACTCCAGGTCGATTAATTGACCGCCGACCATGCCTCGCTGCCCCGAGGCATCGCTCAGGATACGGAGCAAATCCAATTGTATTTGTGGCGGGCATTCGTCCAATTCGGTTAATAGCTCAAAAGCCCTGGCTTGCAAAGCATCTCCGGCCAGAATAGCTGTTGCCTCGTCGAAAGCTCGGTGGCAGGTTGGTTGGCCACGACGTAAGTCATCGTTGTCCATTGCCGGAAGATCATCGTGAATTAGCGAATAAGCGTGAATCATTTCTACGGAGCAGGCGACTTTGTCAAGATTGGCCGCAAACACAGGGTTGGAATTTGTTGTTATCGCTGCAGCTGTTGCGTAAACCAGCACGGGCCGTATCCGCTTGCCACCACTGACCAGGCTATATTGCATGGCTTGTTGCAAGCGAAGAAGATAAGCATTGCTATCACTTGGCGAGTAGCTGGAATTGAAACTACCTAGGTGGTCTCCCAGGGTATGGTCAATTCGGATTTTAGCCT
>CAYNZI010000113.1:0-7148 GCA_964401565.1 uncultured Spongiibacteraceae bacterium | reverse complement strand
GGCCGTTTCAGGATACAGTTCCCCGGCCAGATCCAGCAAGGCGCACAACCACGCATCCTCGCGATCCGGGAACGCAAAAACAAGACCGCATGGAGGATACTCGTTCCAGGCTTTCTCCTCTTCCTTCTGAATCTGCTGCTTTCCTGCAAGTAGAAGTGGGTGGGGGTGGTGAGGATCGTATTCCCGGTTGGTATGGGGATAGTGGCGATACTGTTGGCTGGTTGCTGGAGACCTATCAACACAACGCGGATGGATTCAAAGACATTGATCGCTCATCGCGTGATACCGGTTTGGATAAAGAAGACTACATGGCAAAAGTGCGATTCAACTCTGCCAGTGATAGCCGCTACTACAATCAACTCGACATTAAACTGCAATACTCTACAGAAGTGTCTAACCAGAGTTATCTGGGATTGACTGATGCGGATTTCAATACCGATCAAGACCGTCGTTATGGGTTGGGTGAGAGGGATCAAATGGATAATGAGCACGCTGCCATTACCGTTAGCCACCTTGTCGTGTTCAGTGATGACATTAGCTTAAAAACCACGGCTTACTACAACGACTTTGAGCGTGACTGGTATAAGTTGAGCGGTGGAAGTTCCTATATCAGCGCGGCAAATTCGGGGGATGTTACTGCCCAGGGAGTTCTCGACGGTGGTGTCGATACAATTGACCTGAACATTAAACATAATGCTCGAGAGTATAAGTCCTATGGTCTGCAAAGCCGATTGAATGTAAAAATGGAATTATCGAATATAAGCCATGACTTCGACCTAGGCATCCGTTTGCATGAAGATGAGGTCGACCGGTTTCAGCCGACAGATGTGTTTAACCAAGTAAGCGGCAGTCTGGTGTACCAATACACTCAAGATCCCAGTGCTTCTAATAATCGGGTGGAAGAAGCAGAGGCGCTGTCTATATATCTGATGGACCATATCAATGTTACCGAGCGTTTGGATATTACTGCTGGCATCCGTTATGAAGAGATAGACACTGAGCAGTATCGATACAGTGCTGTTGACCGCTCTGTTTCTACGCCAGCGGCATTTAATAATACTGAAGTTGTTCTGTTGGCATTGGGGGCGACTTATCAGCTCAGTGGTGGCTGGAGTTTGATGGGGGGTGCTCATCAGGGATTTGCGCCACCAAGTGCGGGTTCTGAGGGCGTGGATCCAGAAAAAAGTATCAATTATGAGGCTGGAGTGCGATTTAGCAATGATAGGCTTTATGCAGAGGCGTTGTATTTCCTGAGTGACTACGATAATTCTGTTCAATACTGCACGGTTGCAAATCCTTGCGATGGACTCACGGTCGGAAGTATCAGTCAGGGGGCGGCGGAAATAAAGGGCTTGGAGTTACTGCTGAATTATGAGTTGAGTCATTCGGCTAACTACAGTATGCCGCTTAGCTTTACATATACTTACACCGATGCTGAAACGACGATGGATAGTGACGATGGCAACAATTTGAACGGCGACCGCTTAATGGACATCCCTGAACAACAGTGGGCGGCTTCACTGGGGCTTGTCGCGGTTAGCGGTTGGGATATGTATTTAAATGCCAGCTATACCGATGCAACCTGTATCGATAACACTTGTGAGCGCGACGGTGTTGATAATACCTTTCGCCAGACCGAGGACTTGTTGGTGTTTGATGTATCGGCAAGCTACCCCATTAATTCGATGGCGACGGTTTATGGAAAAGTCGATAATTTGTTGGATCAGCGGGAAATTGTATCTCGTAAACCTGACGGCGCGCGAAGCAATAAGCCACGAACCTTATACGTCGGTATAAAGGTCGATTTTTAGATATTGGGTTTCCAGTGTACTATGCCCGCGCTGTATTGCAGTGCGGGCTTTTTTTTGGCTTGCGTTAGCCGTGAGAGACGACGTCATAGTTTTTGTTGTAATAGGGTTATCTCTGTAACCAGTTTTGTGATAAAAATGAATGACTTATACAGGCACTAAAGCAAACTAAGCAGAGGCTGGCTCATCAAAATTGAGATTCCCGGTTATCGTATTGTCAGGGCCATAGGGCGTGGCGGTATAGCGACTGTCTTTCTAGCTATACAGGAGAATTTTCAGCGTGAAGTCGCGTTGAAAATAATGTCGCCTGTGTTATCTGAAGATAGGAATTTCAGCGATCGATTTCTTCGAGAAGCGAGAATTGTCAGTAGCTTAGTACATCCCAATATTGTCACTGTCCACGATGTCGGTATTGAGAATGGACATCACTATCTGTCTATGGAGCACATTGAAGGGCATGACCTGAAGGCTTGTTTGCCAGCCTTTAAGGGCCGGCAGATATTCCGAGTGATGAAAGAGGTGGCGAGTGCTCTGGATTACGCCGGTCGAAAAGGTTACGTGCACAGGGATGTAAAGCCGGAAAATATTATGATTCACGACCAGGATGGTCGCGCAATACTGATGGATTTTGGTATAGCTAGGGCGGCTGATGCCGTGAGTAGTATGACCCAGACAGGCACGGCCTTGGGGACGCCGCACTACATGAGCCCAGAGCAGGCCCGGGGGCATGCTATAGACAGTCGCTCGGATCTATATAGCCTTGGTGTTTTGTTGTATTTCATGATGGTCGGTGAGGTGCCGTTTGAGGCTGATTCAGCCGTCGCGATTGGGATAAAGCATGTCTCGGCGGCTATTCCTGAATTACCTAGTGGCCTGAAAATTTATCAGCCGTTGATTGAAAAATTATTGGCTAAAAAGCCTGAGCAACGTTTTCAGTCCGGTGCCGAGTTGTTGAAGGCCCTTGATCAATCAGATGTTTCAGCTTTAGATGGCTATCTGTCGAGTCGAAAGCTGACAGGTGCCAGTCGCGTGCATGATACGCCCGTTCGCAATGAAACCGTGCCACGCAATGGTGTAACTGCGAGTGAGCATAAGGTCTCGGCGTCAGGGGGTTTTGTTCAAAAACGGAGTACTGATCGCTCAGGCGATACGTTACTGGCGGAGCCGCAGGAGGCGCTACATATTCCACGAGAAGACCTCGATGGAAGGCAGGGCAAAAAATCAGGAAGTGGGTTCGTTAAGTGGTTGTTATTGCTGTGTGTTACAGCCGCAGGGTCAAGCTATTACGCACACAACGAAGGTTTAATAACCTTGCCAGTTCAGTTACTTCCCCATCATGTTGCCAGCATGCTTCGTTTGAAAATTCCAGTGGAGTCATTCGATCTGACGGAAAATCGCCTTGAGAAGGCTGAGGCTAATGTCGATGAGCTGGTGGCGACGACGGCTGAATCCACGCATCAACGAGTTGCCGAAAATATCGCAGACAATTCGGTTGATACAGAGGTAGCGCTGTCGCCTGTTGATGCATTGCTTGCCGAAGTCGATGGTATGGAGTTGCTGGTTGCCGACGATAGGG
This sequence comes from uncultured Spongiibacteraceae bacterium, assembly GCA_964401565.1. Classification (GTDB taxonomy): domain Bacteria; phylum Pseudomonadota; class Gammaproteobacteria; order Pseudomonadales; family Dasaniaceae; genus Oceanicoccus. The sequence continues at coordinate 3,764 of CAYNZI010000113.1, read as the reverse complement.
AGAAGACCGGAGAGCTGTTGGTGCTTTATCGCCAGATTCAGACGTTAGACCCAGATAATACGGCAATCAATTCAGCGTACGAGACGATTAAGGCACAAGGGATGTCGGAAGCCCTTTACTTGTTCAGGGAAAGTGATCTGGACGGGGCTGATGGTGCTCTTGAGGAAGTTGTGGGATGGTTTCCTGAGCTGGCCGAACAGGGCGACTTCTTGGCTCTGCGCCAATCGCTGGCGTCTGTCTTGCTGGTTAATGAGCTTCTCGAGGCAGCTGAAGGCTATTTGAAACAAGACTATTTGATTGGCCCTGTCGGTAAAAACGCCCGCGAAATGTTTGAGCAAGTTTTAGTGGTAGACCCTGAAAATAGCCAGGCTCGATATGGTTTAGAAAGGATCGTTGCGCGTTATGTGGTGCTGGCGCAGGGCGCTAGAGCCCGGGGCAATTTTGATAAGGCACAAACGTTTGTGAACAACGGCTTGCGTGTGGATGCGTTGAATACCGATCTGTTGGGTCTAGGTGACGGCATATCGAGTGATCAAATCAAAGAGCAGCAGATTGCTGAGTTATTACAGTCTGCAAAGGCTCTCGGCCAGCGTCAACAATGGTTTGGCGATGGCGAGAATGCGATCCGTCAATATCAGGCCGTCTTATTGATTGACCCCGCTAACTCGCTGGCGAGTGATGGTTTGTCGATTTCGGTGGACGAGTTCATTTCCGAAGTAAACGGGTTAATTGCGATTAAAGACTACGATCTGGCTGAGGCCAGGATTCAAATGGCCATGGAATCGTTGCCCGATAGCGATCGACTAATTCTTTTAGCACAACAGCTGGAGTCTGCAAGGCCGGCGATCACTCAATTACAGCTGAGCGGACGCCCGATATTGGCAGGTACCATGGGTTCCCAATTAAGGTTTTCCGCCTATCGTACTTTGCATATAGCGTTCATTTTCAAAAATTTGAATCAGGCTGTCACCGTATTTCAGGCGCGTTTATTCGATGCTGTGCGTTCAACTCAGATTGCCGCAGTGCCTGTAGTAGTGGTGGGTGAGCAGGGTAGTACGCAAGTCCGCATTGACAGACCAGTGGAAGGCTTCTCGGAAGGAGGCTACCATATAGATATCTTATTAGCGGGCAAGCGCATTCACACCAGTGCTTTTGTTATCGATAATTAAATTTGGGCGTTAGCGGGATTTCTGGCTGACTTAGTTGCCTTAGCAAAACCAGGAGCAGAGAGTGTTGGACATGAAGATATTTGGACGACTGTTACTTCCCATCAGTTTGGCTTTTTTTATCTCAGGCTGCCAAACGCCGCCCGATATAAAGGCCCTGGAGGGAGAGAAAACACGGCTTCAACAGCAGTTGAGTCAAACGCAGGCACACGTTGGCCAGCTTGAAGCGGATAATGTGTTGTTACAACAGGACGTGGCTGAATTGAGCCGAGTTGTCGGTATCTTAGCGGAAGAGAAGAGTTCGCGAGTCACAGAGTCGACGAATTTGCGTGGACAAGTCAGGCAGTTTGTCCAGCAGCAAATCGATGGACTCAAAGATTTTCTCCTGGTGAGTGATTTACTGGACTACATTGGTGGAGAATTGGTTGGCCGCTCGGGTCTGGATGAAGAGCCCCTGCTTATTGTGGATTTATACAATGCGGTACCGCGTAACGGTACCTTGACCGGCGTGGGTGGTTACTTTCAAGACGCAGGTTCTATCTCGGTCCGGGTTTTGCGGCCTATCGATAACAAACTGGTGGTGATTTGGGCTAGTCAGCCGGTGGATATTGCTGATCGTGGCGTTCAGCGTATTAATTTCCCCGTGTCAGTTGGCGTTGAAAAAGGTGACTATCTGGCTTATTACTTTGCTCAGCCAGGTTTGATCAGTTTTGATATGGGTACCGGCGATACCCGCTATCTGGACAATAATGTTGCAGTAGGTCACAGCATTAAACGCTCATCATTAAAGGGTGAGAATGACAAGCGAGCATACGCAATTGGTGTGTTTGGGTTGTTAAATACGTACTAAAAACAAGCAGCTAATAAGCCTCATTCAAGTCCGAATCACTAGCGTTTACCATCGTCGCTTCTGCGGGCCCTAATTCACCACTCAATGAGCGCGCGAAACTAGGCGGTAAGTAAAGCCCAAAGTTGATCGGGGTCAGTTGCAGCCAGTTGCTTACCCAAAAGTATATTCCACTGCGCCTCGTTGCCCCACTGATCACGCCAGCTCCACAATCGTCGGCTGCGGTGGTGTAAATCATGTTCGTAGGTGAATCCCATTGCGCCCAATACTTGGTGCGCAATTTCACTGCCTATGCCCGCGGCTTCCCCTGTCACTGATTTAGCCACCGCCACAGAGCGGATAAAACCTTCTGACGAGGTATTAAGTGCCGCTACACGAGTTGCCTGCCGAGCTTGGCTATATTGACCTGCCAGTACGGCGAGTTGTTGCTGTATGGCCTGAAACTTCGCAATGGGTCGACCAAACTGTTTACGTTCGAGCGCATAATTTACACTGCTGTCTAACATGAATTCCAAGGCGCCAGACATTAGCGCGCTGCGACTGAGGGCCGCTAGACCACGCCACCATTCGATGTCGTGCTGTGTTGTTAGTATCACGCCCTCGTTTTGATTCCAGTCAATTCGATCGTCGGCCTCACCGGCATAGCTATAACCTTCAATAACGACCTGATCTATCTTGGGTATATAGCGCAGTTCATGTTCTGACCACAGCACTACGCCGTTACTAAATCGGCCAAACGGTATTGCCGCACCTGCCGGCGCAAAGCTCAATGGGCCATCAGGGACATCTTCACCCGCTTCGTACAATGCCAGTCGTGCGATATAGGTCTCGGCCAGCGGTAGTGGTATGCAATGCTTGCCCGCAAGCTCTAACAGGCGGAAAAAGTCGGCCATGTCTCCGCCAACGCCATCGTATTGCTCAGGCACGCCAGCCAGTAAGAGTCCGGTTTCCTCAATTTGCTGCCATAAGGCATCTGCGAACTGACCCTTTTCGGCTTGATTGATCAGTTCCTTATCGCAGTGTTGAGAAAATAGTTTATCAGCGGTTTGCAAAATCAAATCTAATGTTTCACTCATCGTAAGCCCAGGCCTCTTGCGATGACACCCCGTAAAATCTCACGCGTACCCCCGCGTAAAGTAAATGACGGTGCATGTAAAATTGCGGATTTAAGGGTCTGTTGAAATCGTTCGCTGGTGTTTTCTGGCGCGACTAAACGCAACAACTCGGGCATCGTCTTCTCAAAGTTAGTGCCTAGATCTTTGACAACGCTTGCTTCCAGCGCGGGGTTTTTACCCTCCTCTAACATCAGGGCCACCGATATTGACATGCGCCGCATGGCAATAATATGCGCACTGAGTTTACCAATGACTTCAGCTTGCCGATCATCGACATTGCCTTTCAGTTCACGCAATAATTCAACCAAAACACGATAGGCACTTAGAATGCGCTCGGGTCCGCTGCGTTCAAATGCTAATTCACTCATGACCTGTTCCCAGCCGTTGCCCTCTTTGCCTAGTAAGCTCGCATCGGGGCAGTAAAAATCGGTAAATACCACTTCGTTAAACGTGTGATTACCGGCAAGGTTTGGAATCGAGCGGATGTCGACACCCGGCGTTTTTAGATCAATAAGAAACTGGCTGAATCCTGCATGACGATTGTCTCCTGCGGTTTCGGTGCGCACTAGGGCAATCATATAATCGGCGTGATGGGCGCCAGTGGTCCACAGTTTGGTGCCATTAATTAGCCAGCCT
>CAYNZI010000112.1:0-7151 GCA_964401565.1 uncultured Spongiibacteraceae bacterium | reverse complement strand
GAATAGTGTGTCAGAGTTGTCATGTAATTTACTGAAACAGGTGTGGTGGTGTATTGGTGGTCAGAGTGGATAGCGTAATGAAAAAAACAATGAGGTTTGACCGGCTTTTGTCTATTGTGCTGGTTTTAATGGGTCTGGGATTCAACGCCCAGTTGGCCCATGCGGATAAGTGGTGCTTTGCCCATGCTGAAAGCTATTACCAGCAAGTTTTTTGTCAGGTAAAGGCGGGAGGTAAGGGCAGAGATTTACCCCCCTTCTATGAATTCAAAAAAAATAATGAAACAACTCAGGCTCTGTTGTTAAAACGTTATGCTAGACAGATGGGTATCAATCTAAAAATGCCGGAGAGCCAGAACGTTAGTGTGGTTGAGTCGCGCAGAGCCCGCGACAAAAAAAGAGCGCCCCATCGTACTCATTGCTACCGTGATAAAAACCACATTCGTTGTAAGGACGCCACGTTTCGTTTAGTGGTGAATCAGGCTAACAGCGAGCTCGCCGTCGGTGCGCTGGAGGCGGGCAACCGTATGGGGCTTTCTGTGTACAGTGGTAGCACTGCAGAATCCAGTGCTATCGAGGAATATCTGTCAGCGAACTATCAGCGCTATCTCAACAAAATGATAGCTATCGGTTTAGGCGGGGCTACCCTTTCGTACGGTAAGTTTGCTTATCTATTTGAGGACCTTCGCAGCAAGGGGCTGAGCTTCTCTGGGAGATTTGAAACGATGTACAGTTATTTGAAGAAAGATAAAAGAACGTTGTCGGCACCTTCCCTGTCATCAGCCCCGGATGAATTGACGATAGAAGATTGCGACAAACTGGATAATTTATTGGTTTGTCGCGTGGGTCGTATCAACTGGTTGTTTGATAGGCAGTGAGGCGGTCTGTAGGATATACACATAAAGCCAGAATACTTAATCGGTGGTATTGTAGGTCTAACAAAATTATCATAATAAACTGTCAATAAGGATTACAACATGAATTCAGAACTTATTCAAAAATGCCAGCGGCTACTTCTGTTAGCGGGTCGCGGGCTTTTAGGGCTTTATTTCATTGTGCCAGGCATTAGCAAAATCACTGGATTCGCCACCATGACGGACTATATGGCGGCACACAATGTACCACTGATACCGGTATTGTTGGTTGTCACTATTATTATTCAGATTGCCGGTGGCGCTTGTTTGGCAATAGGTTACCGAACTCAGCTAATGGCATTTGTTTTGGCCGGGCTTACGTTGGTGATCAGCGTTGTTATGCACAATTTTTGGGTGATGGAATCCGGTATGGAACAAGCCCACGAAACACAGAATTTTGTTAAAAATATGGCGATTATGGCGGGCTTGTTGTACGCCGCAGGTGTCAGCACTACCCCAAAAACCAGCTAGTGGCCGAAGGTGGTTCTCAATACTAATAAAAAATGGAGCGGGTTTTATGAGTGAAACAACTGCAGGAAACGGCAAAAAAGGGATGGCAGCAACAGACTTCGACGTTGTTGTTGTCGGGGCTGGTTTCGCGGGGTTGTATATGCTGCACCGATTGCGTCAGCAAGGTTTGCGAGTTCGGGTTTTTGAAACGGGCGATGGTGTTGGCGGTACTTGGTATTGGAATCGATATCCGGGCGCTCGCTGTGATGTTGAGAGTATGGAATATTCCTATCAGTTCTCTGAAGACTTGCAGCAAGAATGGGAATGGAGCGAACGTTATTCTCCCCAGCCTGAAATACTGGCCTATGCGAACCATGTTGCCGATCGCTTTGATCTTCGAGGGGATATTCAATTTGAAACCCGGGTAGCATCTGCTCACTATGACGAAAGCAACAACTGTTGGAATGTGAGGACGAGCTCGGGAGATGCCCTTACGAGTCGCTTTTGTATTATGGCAACCGGATGTCTTTCGTCAGCGAATACACCTGATTTTAAGGGTTTAAAGGATTTTCAGGGGGCGAGCTACCACACGGGGAGTTGGCCTCACAGCGGCGTCGATTTTACCGGTTTACGTGTGGGGGTCATTGGGTCGGGTTCGTCGGCAATTCAAAGTATTCCTATTATTGCCCGTCAGGCAAGTATGTTGAATGTTTTTCAGCGCACACCCAATTACTCGGTGCCAGCGAACAACAAACCTTTGGAACAGCAGGAACAACAGGAAATCAAGTCTCACTATCGAGAGCTTAGAGCGCAGAATAAAACCATGCCCGCAGGCTTTGGTATAAGTCATGCCGTGGAAGATGCCGGGTCTGCTCTGGATATAACACCTGAGCAAAGGCAAGCTCGTTACGAAGAGTGTTGGGAGCTTGGAGGGTTACTTTTTATGGGCGCCTTTGATGATACGAGTATTGATGCGGAGTCGAATAAGACGGCGGCTGATTTTGTTCGGAACAAAATTCGACAAATCGTCGATGATCCGAAAACAGCGGAGCTACTCTGCCCGGACAATACACTGGGTTGCAAACGGCTGTGTGCAGACACCGATTATTTTCAAACCTATAATCGGCCCAATGTTAATTTGGTCAATGTGAAAGACGCGCCTATTGATCACTTTACGGCGGCAGGATTAGTGACCGACGGCGTTGAATATGCATTGGATGCAGTTGTTTTTGCCACCGGGTTTGACGCGATGACAGGCGCTTTGCAGCGGATTGATATTCGTGGAAAACGTGCACTGCCTTTGAATGAAAAATGGGCGGCCGGCCCTCGTACTTACCTGGGGTTGTGTACAGCGGCTTTCCCTAATCTATTTACCATTACGGGTCCGGGCAGCCCCTCGGTGTTGACGAATATGCTGCCTTCAATAGAACAGCACGTAGATTGGATTTCTGATTGCATTGCTTATTTGAACAGCGAGGGCTTGTCAGCGATAGAGGCTGATATTGATGCGGAAAACAATTGGGTTGAGCATGTCAATGAGTTGGCCGAGGCGACTCTATTCCCAACCTGTAATTCGTGGTATCTGGGCGCAAACGTACCCGGTAAGCCTCGGGTATTTATGCCGCATATTGGTTTTCCGGCTTATGTTGAAAAATGCAAAGAGGTTGTCGCCGAAGGTTATCAGGGATTCAGGCTGAGCTAAGTTTTTGTTGGATATATTTTGGTAACGTTATGTACTCACCTTGATGAGTTATATTTGGACAAAAGGAATATCAAAAAATTGAGCGTTTCTAATCATGAGCCGAGTGAAATTCGCCGGTTCAATAAAGTTCTTGTCGCCAATCGCGGTGAGATAGCCGTAAGAGTGATTAACGCTTGTCGGGATCTTCATATCGCTACGGTTGCCGTTTATTCAACGGAAGACAGTCGAAGTCTGCACGTTCATCTGGCTGATGAGGCCATTTGTATTGGTGCGCCGGAAGCGTCCGATTCCTATTTGAATATCGATCGAATTATTGATTCGGCAAAATCGTTGGGTGTAGATGCAATCCATCCCGGTTATGGGTTTCTCGCGGAAAATGCGCGAATGACTGACGCTTGCGAACGCAGTGGTATCGCCTTTATAGGCCCATCTGCCGACAGCATGAAGGCCGTGGCATCCAAGCAAGCCGCCAGAGAATTGGTTGCAAGTTTGTCGTTGCCCACGATCCCTGGGCTCAATCAATTGGTGACATACAGCGATGATTTTGTTGGCCAGTGCGAGGAGATAGGATTTCCGGTTTTGCTCAAGGCTACCGCCGGGGGCGGTGGAATGGGTATGCGAATAGTCGAACACGCTGCCGATCTAAAAACAGCGTTCGAGGCTGTGAGCCGAGAATCTCAGCAGGCATTCGGTGATAGCGGCATTATCGTAGAAAAATATTTACCCAATGCTCGCCATATAGAAGTACAGGTACTGGCAGACCACTACGGGCACTGTGTCCATTTGCATGAGCGTGATTGTTCTATTCAGCGTCGCCGACAAAAAATTGTTGAGGAGTCTCCGGCTCGCCTACTAGCGGCGGATATCAAGCAGGCACTCTGCGATACGGCGGTAGCCATTGCCAAGCATATTAATTACCGCGGTGCAGGAACGGTGGAGTTTTTGTATTCACCAGAACACCAGCAGTTTTACTTTTTGGAAATGAACACTCGCTTACAAGTGGAGCATGGTGTGACCGAAATGGTCACTGGTATTGATATTGTCCAGTGGCAGATTCGACTGGCGGAGGGCGAGGTTCTCACCCTTGATCAGGCTGAAATTCCACAGAAAGGGCATGCTATTGAATGCCGGATTTGCGCAGAAAATCCTGGCAGGGACTTTATCCCGGCTATCGGGACCATCGAATATTGGGCCGAACCCATTGGTCAGCGCTGTGATAGTGGTGTTAGATCGGGTGATCGTATTAGTATCTATTACGATTCGCTGGTTGCCAAAGTCATTGCTTACGGCGACGATTTTTCTCAGGCGAATCGCAATCTCCAAACCGCGTTAAGTCAGTCAGTATTATTGGGTGTCGATAACAACGTGTCGTATCTGCGTAATTTGATCGGCTCCGAATCATGGCATCGAGGTGGGTTAGATACGCAGGCGGTTGAGCTTCATCATGCTCAGTGGATATCTCCCCTGAGTATCAGCGATCGCAACCATTTATTGTGTGCCGCTTTGGCGGCAATTAGTGACTCTGCTGAGGCGTGTGACTGGCCTGGACAGCAATACAACCCGCAGATATGGCAAGTCAATATTGCCGGGGATAGTTTTAGTGTAGAAAGTCGTGCGGGACTGAACGCCAAATACGCAATCACTATTGATGACCAGAGCTTTGAGAGTACTGTTTTTAGTGTCGAGTCTGTCGATAGTGGTCCCGGTAAACGTGTCGATATCGAAGTCAATCAACATCGCTTGCGGGCGATATGCGTGGTCAGAGATGAAGAGGTATTCGTTCATAGCGACACAGTGGGTGAGTTGAATTTTACTCTGGGCTCAGTTGGGCAATCTGTCGCCGAAGAGTTATCCAGTGACATTGTCAGTTCGCCAATGCCGGCAAAGATTATTGCCGTCAATGTATCCGTCGGTGATCAGGTGGTGAAAGGGCAAATGTTGCTCATATTGGAATCAATGAAAATGGAAACATCGATTGCTGCGAGCCGTGATGCCGTTATCGCCAGTGTTAATGTCAGTGAAGGTGAGTTGGTTGAGTCTTATGCTTCATTGGTAGAGTTTGCCGGGGAGAAATAGATATGGGTCAAATCGAAGTTACAGCGGGTAAACGTTAATGAGTTGGCTTGAAGAAGTTAAAGAGTTAGAGCGTCGACGGGAAATGGCGCGACAGCAAGGTGGCAAGGAGTCGGTACAGCGCCATCATCAGCGAGGAAAGCTCTCAATTCGAGAGCGTATCGACAACTTTCTTGATCATGATAGCTTTCGAGAGCAGGGGAAAATTGCCGGCGGGGCCACTTTAGATGATAGCCTGAAGGCGGTGTCATTGTCACCGGCGAATTATGTGGTTGGTGTTGGTCGCGTTAATAAGCGATTTACCGCCGTTGGCGGAGAGGACTTCACCTTGAAGGGTGGTTCACCCAATGGTGCGGGTTTGCGTAGGAGTATTTATGCGGAGAACCTCGCCGTTCAACACAAGATACCGCTGGTCAGGTTTCTGGAAGGCGGCGGCGGTAGCATCGGTGGCTCCCCCCCCGACCCAAAACAGCCTCGCACGGTGGGTACACCGGTTTACGAAAAAAACCGAATGAAAATTATCGGAGAGGCGCTGGGTTTGGTTCCTGTCGCTTCGGCAGCGCTGGGGCCGGTAGCAGGGTTTCCTGCTGGACGTTTGGTTGCGTCACATTTTTCTGTGATGACTCGGGACACAGCCCAAGTAATGATTGCCGGCCCCGCTGTTGTCGAGCGGGCGCTGAATAGTCCGATTACTAAAGACGAGCTGGGAGGCGCTCAAGTTCATTTGCGCAGCGGAGTTGTTCATAACTTGGCCGTTGACGAATATGATGCTTTTCGACAGATTCGACAATTCCTCAGTTATATGCCGCAAAATGTTGGAGAATTGTCTCCCCGAACCCCTTGTAGTGATCCTGTTGATCGACAAGATGAAAGTCTGCTATCGGTGGTACCGAGAGATCGCACGCAGACCTTTGAAATGAGGGATGTTATTCATAGCATCGTCGACAAAGGCTCATTTTTTGAAGTTTCCCAGCAATTTGGTTTGGGACAAATTACGGGTTATGCCCGAATTAACGGTCAGAGTGTCGGGGTTACCGGTAACGATTGTCGTTTTTTTGCTGGAGCAATGACAGCAGATGGTGCCCAGAAAGTGCGTCGTTTCATCGAGATTTGCGATACCTTTCACTTGCCCATTATCAACCTGGTCGATGAACCTGGCTTCATGATTGGGCCTGATTCTGAATCACAAGGTACGATTATGCATGGTATGTCGACCGTACTTGCTGCCGTACAATCTGTGGTGCCGTGGGTGTCAGTTATGGTTCGGAAAAGCTATGGGGTGGCAGGTGCCGCGCACTATAACGACCAAGGTTATGTGTTGAGCTGGCCCAGCGTAGATGCGGGAGCTCTGCCGATCGAGGGAGGTGTCGCCGTAGCGTTTAGGCGCCAAATTGCCGAAGCGGATGACCCTGATGCGTTTCGGAAAAAAATGGAAGATGAATTTGCCAAGGGACGTAACCCCTACATTTCGGCAGAGTCCTTTGCCGTTCACGATCTTATTGATCCTCGGGAGACCCGCCCTTATCTCTGTGATTGGGTGGATCTCATTCAGTCACAGTTGCCGGACCTGATTGGCCCGGTAGGATTTACCTACAGGCCTTGATTTGTAAGGGGTCGAAGCAGTGATAGCTTAGGCAGCTAGAGTGTTAAGTGGCTCCCCATATCGCGGTTAACAACGCGCGCAATGAAAAGACTATCGACGAAAGGTGTTACTTTCGCGATAATAGCTGCCCAAAATTGAGCTGTTTAGCTCTGCGGGATGAATTGATCGCGAACAATTTTCACAGTGAAACAGATATTGAAGATTTTTAGGATACGTTACTTATGACCAGAAAGACTCCTCATACGCCACCAGATATGGAAGCGCCCCAGAAAGTTATTGAAGACCGGTTATCAATGGACTCTGATGATGATCCGAATCATCACGCGGAAGCGCCCACGTCTACGATCATTACAAGAAAGCCAGAGTGGTTCAAGAATGCACTGGATATGCCGTATAAAGAAAAACATGTAAC
>CAYNZI010000111.1:0-7315 GCA_964401565.1 uncultured Spongiibacteraceae bacterium | reverse complement strand
TATCACCAGTAGACAAATCAGCATCTTGTAGCGCTTGTTTAACGGGCGCCAGTGAGTTGACAACCAAGTCTTCAACTAATGATTCCAACTTGGCACGTGACAACTTCACCACCAAGTGTTTCGGACCCGAAGCATCTGCAGTAATGTATGGCAGATTAACTTCTGTTTGCTGACTGGAAGAAAGCTCAATTTTTGCTTTTTCAGCCGCTTCTTTGAGACGCTGCATAGCCAGCGGATCACCTTTTAAATCCATGCCGCTTTCTTTTTTGAACTCATCTGAAAGATATCCAATCAAACGCATATCAAAATCTTCACCACCCAGGAAGGTATCACCATTGGTGGACAACACTTCAAACTGGTGCTCGCCATCAACTTCTGCAATTTCGATAATAGAAATATCGAAGGTACCACCACCCAAGTCATAGACCGCAATTGTATGATCGCCCTTGGCCTTATCCATACCGTACGCCAAGGCTGCAGCTGTCGGCTCGTTGATAATACGCTTAATTTCTAAACCGGCAATTTTTCCCGCATCTTTGGTCGCTTGACGCTGAGAGTCATTAAAGTAGGCAGGAACTGTTACCACCGCCTCAGTAACTGGCTCGCCAAGAAACTCTTCGGCGGTCCTTTTCATTTTCATCAGAATTTCTGCAGAAACCTGCGGTGGAGCCATTGTTTTTCCTCGGGCAGATACCCAAGCATCACCGTTGTCCGCGGCCGCGATAGTATAAGGAACCATCGAGATATCTTTTTGTACAACTTTGTCTTTAAACTTTCTTCCGATCAAACGCTTAACCGCGAAAATAGTATTGGTCGGATTAGTGACGGCCTGACGTTTGGCGCTCTGGCCTACCAGAATTTCACCATCTTCGGCGTAACCAACAATTGACGGAGTAGTACGATCGCCTTCACCATTTTCGATGATCCGTGGACCATCACCATCAAGTACAGCAACACATGAATTGGTAGTACCCAAGTCGATACCGATAATTTTGCCCATTGTCTTTCTCCAGTTTTTTCTCTTGCTGCCGAGCCTTCAGGCTCCAGCGTTAATAACTTTGGCTCATCGCCATTCTTGCTTACTTATATTGGTGCTAAATTGATCATTTCAACCCATTGCCACTGTTTTGTTGGCAATATTCATGGCCAATAAGGCTTAAACCTGCTCGTCAATTGATGACGCTGCCGCTTTGGAAACCATCACCATTGCAGGTCGCAACAACCGGTCGTTCAGTACATAACCCTTTTGCATCACAAGCGTCACTGTATTCGGTTCCACATCAGGATTTTCGACCATCGACATCGCCTGATGAAATTGCGGGTCAAAGGGCTCACCAAGAGGATCGAGCTGCATAACATTAAATTTAACCAGTGTATCCACCAAGGATTTCTGGGTAAGCAGTACACCTTCTAACAACAATTTAACAACGTCGTTGTCCTTATCGGCTGAATCAAGGGCTCGCTCGAGGTTATCTGCCACACCCAATAAATCGCCAGCAAATTTCTCCAGCGCAAACTTGCGTGCATTTTCAATATCTTTCTCGGAACGACGCCTGATGTTTTGCGCTTCTGCAAGCGTCCTCAAAGCATCATCTTTGGTTTTTGCCAATTCATCTTCCAGTACTGCGATCTGTGCTTCAGGGCTCAGAGCCTGACCTTCACCTTCAGGCGACTCCGGAACGCCACTCGTTCCTGCCGCGTCGTCTACATCATGAGTATCAGCCGGTGAGCGCTCTGTTTGCTGGTCGCTTTCAACGTTGGTTTTTTCTTGATCGGACACCGCTTTCTCCATAGTTCATTGGTTGCTCAACTGTCTGCACAGACAGGCTTTACTGTCCTGATATATGGGGGCAGTGGCAGAACAATTCAAGCGCTCGGGAGAAATCCATGAAAAAAACAGGAGATATAATAAATATTTATTAAAATCAATGAGATAAAGCAAACAAAAGAAAAGAACGTCAGGATTTTTTCAGTGCCTGACTGAGCATTTTGGCGGTAATATCAACGATTGGAATAACATGCTCATAAGCCATACGTGTTGGCCCGATCACAGCTAGCACCCCTACATTATCCTGCCCCGCTTTATAGGGCGCCGTCACCACACTAAAACCATCAAGCACGTCATAACCCGCCTCATCACCGATAAAAATTTGCGCCCCCTCCGCATGAATGCTGCGATCGACCAGCTCCAGAATATCCTTTTTCTGCTCAAAGGCTGAAAACAAACCCTGTAGACCTTCCATATCTTCTACGGCCGCTGCGCTAACTAGCTGGTTTTCCCCCGCCACTACGTAATCGGCACCGTGCCCAGCATCCTCACTATCAAAGGCCTTGCTAGCCAGATCCAGCGTGGCCTGCATATAGTGATCAATTGACTCTTTGTCCTGCTGCATCGCCAACACAATACCTTGTCGGATACTGGACAAACTGCGCCCGGCAAAACGCTGATTAATGGCCGCGGTCGCCTGCTGCAATTCGATATCACTGTATTGCCGTGATGTATGCACCACCCGGTTTTGCACTTCCCGCTCATTAATCACCAGTATCACCAGCACGCGATTGCCCGACAGAGGGAGAAATTCAACCTGTCGCAAAGACAATTTTTCTGGCCGAGGCATAGTGACCAAACCCGCCTGGGAAGTAATCGTGGAAAGTAGCTGAGAAGCAGAACGCGTAAGCTCTGCAGGGCTTTTATCCGGGTCCAGCTCTACCTCAAGACTTTGAATCGCCTGCGCAGCAATAGGCTGCATAGTAATCAAGCTGTCGACAAATAAACGATAACCTCGTGTTGTGGGAATGCGACCCGCCGAGGTATGGGGCGACGATACCAAGCCAAGATCTTCCAGGTCAGACATAACGCTGCGCACCGTCGCCGGACTGATTGATAGCCTCGACTCTTCGAGCAAGCTACGCGACCCGACAGGCTGACCCTCTCGGATGTAGCGCTCAATCAAACTCTTCAGCAGTAATTGCGCCCGCTCAGTTACTAACTCACGCCCCATTCACAGCTCCTATTCATCGCTTCCATTCATTGATCACCACCGAAATTTTACCCCCCCATTCTCTATCATAAGGCTGTTTTTTACATCTTAATTCTACAACCCGGCCGCAGGATACATATTCAGGTTATTTGGACTAGACAAAACACTGTATATACAACCATAATACTGTATATATAAACAGATACCGGAGCCAGCTATGTTGGTACACATCAGTGTTAATAATTTCGCCATTGCGTCACATCTGGAGATGGAATTCAATCGTGGTATGACCGTCATCACCGGCGAAACCGGTGCCGGAAAATCTATTATGCTAGACGCACTGGGGTTGACGCTGGGCGACCGTGCCGATGCAGGCGTTGTTCGAAATGGCTGCGAGCGAGCCGACATCCACGCCACTTTCGATATCTCGGGTATCAGTGATGCCAAAGAGTGGCTAGAAAAGAAAGAACTGCTCGACGGCAGCGACTGCTTGCTGCGCCGGGTAATCACCAAGGAAGGGCGGTCTCGCGCTTATATCAACGGCCACCCCGCCACACTTCAGGACTTAAAATCTCTGGGTGAAATGCTCATTGATATTCACAGCCAGCACGCCCATCAGTCGCTACTGAAGAAAGACCAGCAGCGTCGCCTCGTCGACAATTTTGCCGGTCTCGGTGACCTTGTTAACAATGTGAAAACCGTTGCCCGTCAACACCAACAGTCTCATCAAAGGCTTAATCAACTAGAGAATAATCGCTCCGAGCAGAGCGCTCGCGCCCAGCTATTGGGCTACCAGATCGACGAACTGGATAATCTTGCATTACTAGACGATGAAATCACATCGTTGGAACAAGAACAAAAACAACTAGCCAATGGCGAACAGACATTGCACGCATGCCAGCACACCATCGCATTGTGCAGTGAGGGCGAGCTCAACGTGATCAATATATTGCATCAGGCGCTGCGCTCACTACATGACATTCCGGCAAAAAATAAAGCCTTGGACGATGCCGAGCAACTTCTCCAGAACGCACTAATCCATACCGATGAAGCGAGCCGGGAATTGCAAAATCATGTCAACAGTTTCGAACTCGACCCAGAACGCCTGCACAATGTTGAACTTCGGTTAAGCAGTATTTATGAGATCGCCCGCAAGCACCATATCAACCCGACACAACTACCAGAGCTACACCGCAGCCTGCAACAAGAACTCACCAGCATCACTGGCAGCGAGGAAGAACTGGAACAGTTACGTCAACACGTCACAGAGTTTCAAGCACATTATTTGCAACTGGCTTCCAAACTCAGTAAAAAACGCAAGGCAGCCGCTGGAAAACTACAAAAACTTGTCGAACAGCAACTATCGCAACTGGCAATGGAAAATTGCACCTTCAGCATTGAGCTGACGCCGCGACCCGACGAGACACTACATTTGCAGGGCAGCGAAGAAATTTCATTTCTTGTCAGCACCAATCCGGGGCAGCAACCTCAGCCCTTGGCGAAAATTGCTTCTGGTGGCGAGCTATCTCGAATCAGCCTGGCAATCCAGGTGATTACCGCAAAAACCAGTGCTATTCCGACGCTGGTCTTTGACGAAGTTGATGTCGGTATTGGCGGCGCCATAGCAGAAGTTGTCGGCAACCTATTGCAGAGCTTGGGTGAGCGTGGCCAAGTTCTTTGTGTTACTCACCAAGCTCAGGTTGCCTCAAAAGGACACCAGCATCTATATGCCAGTAAAACCGCCAGCAAGCAAAGCGTCAGTACCGAGTTACTCCAACTGGACGATAAGGCAAAAATTGAAGAGATTGCCAGAATGCTGGGAGGCATCGCAATTACTGACCAATCACTGGCCCATGCGAAAGAGATGCTGTCTCATTGAGACTATTTAAATGACCTGCACTGTCGATAGCACGCGTATGGCAGGCACGGGGGGGCTGAACGGAGTAGCTAGCTCAGGCTACATTTATACCTTGGGCCTGACGTACAAAACCATGCTGTGATCAACAATTTCGAAACCGTGCTCTTCAGCAATTTCATGCTGGCGCTTTTCGATAATGGGATCGACAAATTCGATGACCCTGCTAGTTTCCAAACAAACCATATGATCATGGTGTTCGCCCTTGGCCATTTCAAACACGGAGTGGCCGCCTTCGAAATTATGACGCACAACTAAACCGGCCGTTTCAAACTGGGTGAGCACGCGATAGACCGTTGCCAAACCCACATCTTCTCCGGCCTCTAACAACGCCTTATACACATCTTCAGCACTCAAATGATGGTTGTCTTCTTCCGCCTGCTCCATCAATTGCAAGATCTTGACCCGGGGAAGTGTCACTTTCAGGCCCGCCTTACGTAGTTCCTGGTTTTCCATTGTCATATCAAAGACTGCCTTAGCATTAACGTATCGTTTGGGGTATTATCCACGTCCAAGTAATAGAGTGAAACCTAAATGGCAAAATATATTCAAATCTTCGTCACTATTTTTGTCAGCACGCTGTTCGTCGGTTGTAGCACACTGGAATTTCCCGGTGTTTACAAAATAAACATTGAACAAGGTAATGTAATTACCCAGGAAATGGTCGATCAACTCAAGCCTGGCATGTCGATGGAACAAGTTGAATATGTTATGGGAAGCCCTCTGATCAAAGACTCATTCAATGGCGATCGATGGGATTATATCTATAACATTCAACGCGGCGACCAGCCTCGAACACAACATAAAATCACTATCTTCTTCGAACATGAGAGCCTCAAATACTTCACGGGTGATTTCGTCCCATCTGAAGTCAATGAACAAGCCGATGTCGAAGCAACTAGCAGCGAACAAGATGGCTAGGTATTTTTGGCTGCAGCCTTCTCAGCCTTAACTTTTGCCGCCCTTGTTTTGCGCACTTCTTTGGGGTCAGCAATCAAGGGGCGATAGATCTCCACTCGATCCCCCTCACTCAACACGGCTTCTACCGGCTTTGCCACCGCCTTCCCAAACACGCCCATTTTTGAAGAATCAATATCGATGTCCGGGAATATCTGATCGATACCAGACTGCTTCACCGCCTGAAGTACGGTAGTGCCCTCTTCTACCTCCAGAGAAACTATTCTTTGTTTGTCGGGCAATGCGTAACACACTTCTACTTTCATCATAATAATCGTACTGTCAGTTGGTTATTTTTTGGCAGCCTGCGTCAGATGAAAAATTATGGCTGCCGATAAATATGATGCGCCCTCTTTACCAGTGAGTTAACCAGATCATCCGCCAAAGGGTCAAACAGCACCCTTACTGCAACCCGCAACATGATGCTCGCGACTGAAAAATTCAACGCCAGTGATACCTTGCACGCCGTATCTGACAGCGGCTGAACAATCCACAACCCCGAAAACCTTTCCACCGGCCCATCAACCAGAGACATTTCAACTCGACCAGGCGGCATCAGCCGATTGCGCGTTGTCAGGCTGTGTTGGAATCCAGACTTGTCTAAATCCAATCTTGCCTCTACAAAGTCGAAACCCTGTTCATCCTTCCCAGTGACGTAAATTTCAGCATTAACGCACTCATCCATATACTCTGGATACGCCTCAATATCATTAATCAGACGATAAATGAGATCCGCAGGATAAGGTAGCAATGCGCTACGGTTAATATCAGTCATATTGAATAAAATCCAAAAAAATATTCCCTATACCCAGTCTTGTATAAAGGACGATAGAAAAATCACAAGAACGCCCGGTGCGGCAATATACCGTAGAACCCAATACCAAAGCGAAAATAATACGCCTCCCTCAACATAAAGCTCGTCCCGAAGAACTTCTCTTCGCATTTTCCAACCGACAAATACCGCCGTTAATAAACCTCCAACGGGTAACAGTATATTGGCGGTGACAAAGTCCAGCGAGGTGAAAATTGACATGCCGGCAATGGATACATGCTTCCATTCGTTGAACGAAAACACACTGGCCAAACCCAACAGCCAAACAATGGCCACCACGATTAATGCGGCAACTGGGCGCCACCAGCGCAATCGCTCAGACAGCCAGGAAGTCGCCGGCTCCATCAACGCCACTCCCGTGGTAATGGCTGCCAAAGAAACCATTAAGAAAAACAGCGCACCATAATAGTTACCGTAAATCATATTACCAAAGCCATAGGGAACCGCAACAAACATCAAACCAGGGCCCATCGCCGGTGCAATATTAAGGCTAAACACCAATGGAAAAATCGCCAATCCCGCTAACAGTGAAACAAGCGTGTCTACCAACACCACCACCGATACCATCGATGTAATGGATCGTTTGTCCGGCACATAAGCGCCATAGGCAATCATCGCACCCACCCCGAA
>CAYNZI010000110.1:0-7366 GCA_964401565.1 uncultured Spongiibacteraceae bacterium | reverse complement strand
GGAATACGCGCCTATGATGCGCGAGCAAATGGGTTTTTGTAGTCCTTTGGCGAATATTCCCGTCGCAACGGGCAATGCGGCGGAGAAGAAACCGGTTGTTATTGTCGGTGCTGGCGTTAGTGGTCTCGCCATGGGTACCACCCTCAAGCAGCTTGATATTCCTTTTATTATTGTCGAAAAAAATGCCGAAGTCGGCGGCACCTGGTGGCAAAATAGATATCCCAGTTGTGGCGTGGATACTCCCAACCATGCCTATTCCTTTTCCTTCGGCGATCGCTATCGATGGGACCGTTACTTTGCCCCCAGAGAACAATTGCAAGACTATATGCAGCATACCGCTACGGCAATGGGGTTGCGACCACATATTCGACTGGAAACCGAATTTGTAAAAGCCCGATGGAATGAGAAAAACCAATGCTGGAATATCACTATTTCCAGTTGCCAAGGTGCGGAAGAGATAGAGGCCACTGCATTAGTTACTGCCATTGGGCAGCTGAGTCTACCCGCAATTCCCGACATCACCGGAGCGAAAGACTTTGCCGGGGCGATGTTTCATACGGCCAACTGGCCCGCTGATCTGGATGTTAAAGGCAAGCGTGTTGCGATTGTTGGAACTGGCGCCTCGGCTATGCAAATTGTCCCGGCTATTGCCGACGATGTTGCATCGCTGACGATTTATCAAAGGGGTGCGCAGTGGGCCAGACAAATTCCGCGTTACCACGACTCTATTAGCGATGAGGGACAGTGGTTGTTAGAAAAAGTACCTTTTTATGCGGCCTGGTTTCGCTTTACCATGTTTTGGCGCTATGGAGATGGCCTTTTACCTTCGCTTCATAAAGACCCTGACTGGCCACACCCGCAACGCTCGCTGAACCGATCTAATGATCGTCACCGTCAGGTAATGACCGATTATATCGTAAACTCCCTTGGCGATAGAGATGATCTTATCGAGAAGTGTGTCCCTGATTACCCACCTTATGGCAAGCGCATTTTGTTAGATAACGGTTGGTACGATGCCTTGCTAAAACCGCAGGTAGAATTGGTAACCGACGGAATCAGTCACTTTGATAGCGCCGGTGTTCATACTGTAGAGGGAGATCAACGTGAGGCCGATGTTATTATATTGTCTACGGGTTTTCAGGTTGGACTATTGAGCGCCAGGCTCGATATTGTTGGTCGTGATGGAATTAGTTTGGAGCAACAGTGGGGGCCAGATAATCCCAAGGCCCACCTCGGTGTTAACGTTGCTGGTTTCCCCAATCTATTTTGTACTCAGGGGCCCAATACGGGTCTTGGTCACGGTGGCAGTGCCATTTTCCAAAGTGAGTGCCAGGCAAAATTTATTGGTGCCTGCCTTGCCAGGATGAGTGCCAATAATATTGACAGTATTGAAGTCAAACAGCATGTTGAAGACGAATACGTGGCCCGAGTGGATGCCGAACACGAGAAAATGATTTGGACCCACCCTGGTATGTCGACCTATTATCGCAACAGTAGCGGCCGAGTGGTATCAGTTATGCCCTGGCGTTTAGTCGACTACTGGAGAATGACTCACGACCCGGACTTTAATGACTTTAAACAAATAGCTCGTGAGCCCGGCTAAGCTGGATTGCGTTTTTTTTAGGGCAAAGGACCGTTGGTAAATTTGACGATTGAACGGTTAGCGATTTTATAGAGCGCTATTAAGTAATCGCTCTACCAGGGCCGCACCTACCCAGGAGCCGAGACCGAGTAACCAATAGAATGAACACCGGGAAAGGCTACCGACATCGAACGGCCATTCTGGAACTCGTTCAATCCTTGTTTCCATCGTTAATAAAACGATCGCCCTGTCAGTCACCTGGTCAGACCCTGTCAGCAGCTTATCTTTTTGTTGTCGAATTTGTGTTCTTATGACGGCAAGCTCCTCACATTTACGCGCTTTAATTCGTCGATGTATTCCTCGCATGGGTATGATCAACGCTATCACTGTTAAAACCAGCATGATCGTCATAAAAATGGTTGCGCCGATAATTCCACTGCCGGGCCGAAAGACGAGATGTGCAGTGATAGACATTAGAATAATGATTAGCAGAGCACTCTGTACTCCCTGTTGGGTGAAAGGCCTGAAGGAGTCGACGTCGAGAAGGTTTAATTCCGGTAAGTGTTTTGCTATCTGCGATAAATGCAATGCTGTCCAAACGAGTTCGAATGAAAATATTCCCATCCACCAGCCGACCAGCGAGATCGCTACCACTACAGCGGCATAGTCGAGGGGCCAATGCCAGGGCTGAAAAATGAGATAGTCTGGGTCGGGGACAATGAGAAACAAAGTAACAAATGCTAACCATCCAACAAAACCTGCGAGAATCAGGATGATTTCTTTCGGTACACGACTGTCGTCATGCAACGCGAACCTCTCTTTAAGTTCGCTAATGCTCTCGTTACTCCATTTTCGAAGATACCAGTGAGCGACCGGTAGATAACCAATCATGACCATTAACGTTAGGCTTGCCCGCAATTCTATCGAGGAAACTTCACCGCTGAGGGTTTGGTCTATCAATCCTGATTGGTTTGCGATTATCAGATAGGAAAAAAAGCAAATTGAAGAAACAATCATTCCAGTTATATACGCGGGAACCGGGCTTGTTTTTATCAGGCTATGTGAAAAAATGTTCATGGCCGACCCCTATTGTGATTGTAGCGCTCTCGTTACTCGGGACCAAAGCTATACTCGCCGCCTTTAGCAAGGGCGCGTTGGTAAGCTGGTCGTGACTGCAGCCGCGTACGAAATTTGTCAAGATTGGAAAACGCTGCCATAGGGGTCATTAGTGGCGCGATCTCGGCGACGAAAGAAAGTTGTATATCCGCGCCGGAAAGGCAGTTGTCGACGAACCAGTCCGCCCCTTCCAGCGCGGTGTTCATGTAACCTAGGTGACGATTCAGTTCATCGGTAATGCGGGGTTGGAGTGCCTCACCGCCATCGGGCAGACGCCCTGTGTACATCTTCAGCATGAGCGGTAACATGGCACTGCCCTCACCGTAGTGGAGCCATTGTAAGTATTCTTCGTGGGCAACAGTTCCAGGAGTGGGGCGAAGCTTGCCATTTCCGTATGCGCGTAATATGTAATCAATAATCGCGCCCGACTCAATGATGGTGTTTCCGCTGTCGGTGATTACCGGTGACTTCCCCAGGGGGTGTATAGCCTCTAGTTCTGGCGGCGCTAGGTTTGTTTCTGCATTTCGGGCATAGTGTTTGATAGTGTAATCCAGCTCCAGTTCTTCGAGAAGCCAGAGTATTCGTTGGGAGCGAGAGTTGTTCAGGTGATGTACTGTCAGCATGGTAAGTGTCATCCATTGTGTGAGCAAAGTGGCTTAGCACAGAGCTGTAGTGTATTGGGATGGTGCATTTTCCGTGTTAAAACATCGGTTTAGTAGCGTCGGACTATAAATACCTGAAGCCCATCCGAAGGATCTGCGGTAGTCACTACCGTCGCCTTCAACGTCCATGTCGAGTGTCCGTTATAGTGACTATGAGCTAGTCGCCGTTACCAACCAGACAGCACCATCCATGACTACTTGATCGCCTTGAACAAAAGGTTGCAGAGCGGCTGTCATGCTTTCAATAATGGCCGTCTTTTTATCGTCGGGGGCGTTAATTAATAAACGAC
Organism: uncultured Spongiibacteraceae bacterium; assembly: GCA_964401565.1. Taxonomy (GTDB): domain Bacteria; phylum Pseudomonadota; class Gammaproteobacteria; order Pseudomonadales; family Dasaniaceae; genus Oceanicoccus. The sequence goes on along the minus strand of CAYNZI010000110.1, from coordinate 3,716 downwards.
CCACAGGGCCCATCTCTGCAAATTGTAATCCAAGGGGCTTATCTGGGGCTATTGAAAATGCCATAGGCAAATTTTTTGCCTCAATGGATACGTCACGAAATCCTGCGTTTTCAAGCATCTTCCTGGTACTGTCTTGATCTCCAAGAGCAAAAGGCCCTGGCGCACCCGCAGGTGGGGCTTCTGGTCGATCGATATGCTCGAAAGCCGCCATCATGGGAACTAGTGTCCATTGGTTGTCGGCAAGTGGTCGCCAGCAAACAAAGCCGAGCCGGCCCCCTGATTTCAGGCCTGAACGAATATTGGCGAAGGCTGCGACAGGATCATCAAAAAACATGACGCCAAAACGCGAAAACACACCGTCAAGACTGTTCGGTTCGAAATTATAGGCAGCGGCATCCGCTTTTTGAAATTTTACGTTGTCAAAGCCGAGTTCGATGCTTCGTTCTTCTGCGCGAGCTAGCATTGGTGCAGAGATATCCACTCCCAGAACGTTCCCGTTTCCCATTGCTTCCATCAAGGCAAGAGACGTTGCTCCGCAGCCGCAGCCGACATCAATAATGGCTTCGCCAGACTTGGGCGCAAGCGCGGTAATCGCCAGCTGACCAAAACCGGCAAGGGTTTTGTCCATATTCTCTTGTCCTTTTACCCATTGCTCGCCGGCGGCTGAATTCCAGAATTCTATTTGATCGGCATTGGCTTGTTTTTCAGTCACGCTGTTCTCCTGATGTTGTAATATTGTAACGAACGGCGCTGGTGGAATGAACGCCGCCCGCCATTATCCCATACAGACTATTTTGCTAGATCTGCTGTTTCTCTGAATACACGCAGAAAATTGCCACCCCAAATTTTATCAATATCTTCCTGGCTGTAGCCACGATTTACCAATTCTTTGGTTACATTCAGGGCTTCGCTGGCGTCTTTGTAGCCAGCGATTCCACTGCCGTGGTTAAAGTCGGTACCGATACCGACATGGCCAATGCCAACGCGCTGTACCACGTAGTCAATGTGATTCACCATGTCGGCAACACTGCTTGGCCCCAGTAAGTCGCTGACGGTTTTGAGAAACGTTTGCTGCACACCCGTGTCTTCAATTTCCCAATACAATTCAAAGGGGTAGTAATAGTCCTCTTCAATGCCGGCATTTTTGCGGGCGATACGGATTTGGCCATCCAGGTTCTTATTGGTTGAATCGTACAGATAAGCTTTAAACGGAGCGATATGAATAACGCCGCCCGATTGGCTGATACGGTCAATTTCTTCGTCGGACAGGTTGCGACTAACATTGGTTAGCTGCCACACATTCGAGTGACTGGCGATGACTGGTGCCGTCGTGAGGTCCAGTACTTGCAGGGTTGCAGCCTTGGAAAGCTGTGAGACATCGACTATTGCGCCCAACGAGTTAATGCGTTTGATGGCAGCTTTGCCCAGCTCCGACAATCCACCATGTTCTTCAACAGGCTCGTGAGCACCGATATCGGCTATATAGATAGGCCGGGAAGAATCTGCAAAGTCGTTGTGTCCCATATGGGTCAGCGCGAATATTCTGACACCAGCATCATAAAATTCATCGATTGCCGCGACATCTGTACCAAGGATCCGGGCGTTCTGAAAGCTCAATAACAGCGCCCTTTTACCGGCCTCATGAGCGTTTATAAGTTCGTCAGCACTGCGGACAATCACGGTATTGTTAGTGGGGTCTGCGGCGATGCCTACAACGGCGGCTAATTCTGCGTCTGCCGTTGCTCTGGCCTGGGCATAGCCTTCGGCGTTTCTGGGGCCGGGGCCAACAGCAATAGCCATCACTACCGCATCTACGCCTCCAGCTCGCATTTTCTCTGGTGAGACCTGGGATAGACCATCAGCGCCGGCATAGCGATCTTCCCTGCCGGGAATTTCTATATCCGCATGAGCATCCAGTACTAATGCGCTGTCATGGATAGCTTCGGCGTTGGCCGCTGGATTATTACTCGCTGTATTCTCGGCAATCTGGGTGCAGGCCGTTGATGCGATGAGTAGAGCGGTCAATAGAGATGACCTGTAAATAGCTGCCATAACATTCTCTCGTTGTTGGTACCCCTTATGTCAGGGGCGGTGCGGCAAGTGAAGATAGCCGTTATCCTCACCGGTGGTGCCCAACGTTAAATGACTCTAGGGGTAACTACAACTACCAATAGTTTAAATTTGTAGTCTTTTATCTGATCGGCAAATACAGTCCTGTTGGATAGGCGATTTCGATTGCGAGGATCTGCTTTTTTTGTCGACTGCGGCACTATCTTACTTGCTAGATTGGGAAGTTCTAGATTAATGTAGCGAGTAGCTGGATGTGCTTAGAGGAAGTGTTCAATGACAGAGTGTTTAACTGAGATAAAACGACTACAGCAGGCGATGGAGTCGGCTGTAATTGGTCAGGCTGATGTGGTGGAGAAAATAGTCATCAGTTTGCTGTGCAATGGCAATTTGTTGTTGGAAGGGCTGCCAGGTACCGCCAAAACCCGGTCGATCAAAACCCTGGGTAAGGTGTTGAATGCTGATTTGGGACGTATCCAGTTTACCCCTGACCTTCTGCCCTCAGATGTAACCGGAACTGAGGTCTATCATAGCGAAGGTGGCGATGAGCAACTGACGTTTCAGCCGGGTCCCATTTTTGCCAGCCTGGTCTTAGCCGACGAGATTAATCGTGCACCTGCAAAGGTACAGGCAGCGCTTTTGGAGGCAATGGAAGAGCGACAGGTTACCGTCGCTGGTAAGACCTATAAGCTGCCAGAATTGTTTATGGTGCTGGCAACGCAAAACCCTATCGAGCAGGAAGGCACTTATCCTTTGCCAGAGGCACAAATGGACCGTTTTCTGATGAAGGTTTCGATTGACTACCCCGACGACGATGCCGAGTTAGGGATTGTCCGGTTAGTCCGGGGTGAAGAACTGCCGACTCAACACACCGACTTTTCGCCGGTCGACCAGTCGGTCATATTTACCGCCCGCGAGCAAATACTGCAAATGCCGATTGCAGAAAATGTAGAGCGCTATTTAGTCTCGTTAGTAATGGCAACCCGTGATCCCTCTCGTTACCCCGACAGCAATCTTCAGCATTGGATTAGCGTTGGCTCCAGTCCGCGAGCCTCTATAGGTTTAGACAAGGCGGCGCGCGCGCATGCCTGGCTGAAGGACAAGGCATTTACCGACCCGGATGATGTTCGTGCTGTTGCACACAGTGTATTGCGGCATCGACTGATTCTTAGCTACGACGCTTTGGCTGAAAATGTGAGTAGTGACGATGTCATTGATGAATTGCTAAAACAGGTTGCCATTGCCTGAGGTAGCCAGCATGTTGGAATTTTTTTTCAAGAAACGTAAACGCGATGCTTCTAATTCAGATCGTCGTATTTATGTGCAGCTATCTGACCTAATCAAACTTCAATATCAGGCAAGAGGCTTTTCATTTCTTCCCAATCAGCCAGTAAAAAGCGTACTCACCGGTCGTCACAGTTCCAAGCTTCGTGGGCGGGGGCTTAATTTTGAAGAATTGCGCCACTATCGCCCAGGGGATGATATTCGTTCCATGGATTGGAAAGTGACTAATCGCACTCGAAAACCCCATGTAAGGGTTTTTACTGAAGAGCGGGAACGCAATGTCATTTTGTTGATTGATCAGCGTGTGGGTATGTTTTTTGGTAGCAAAAACAAGATGAAGTCGGTGGCCGCTGCCGAGGCGGCCG
>CAYNZI010000109.1:0-7402 GCA_964401565.1 uncultured Spongiibacteraceae bacterium | reverse complement strand
ACTCTCCAGAAACACCGGTATTTCATAAAAGCAAAGAACTATATGGCCTATACCAATCCCGCAAAGCCAACCGTCAACTACACCGACTGCTGATAGTTGAAGGCTATATGGATGTAGTCGCCCTTGCCCAGCACGGCATTAACTGGTCGGCAGCAACGCTTGGCACGGCCACCAGCACCGATCACTTAAAGGGTGTATTTCGCCAATGCCCAGAAGTCATTTTTTGTTTTGATGGCGACGAAGCCGGCCGCAAAGCCGCCGTTCGAGCACTGGATTCCGCACTGCCAGCAATGGAAGATGGCCGCCGGGCGCGCTTCTTATTCTTACCCCAAGGAGAAGACCCAGACTCCATGGTTCGCGCCATAGGCGCCAGTAACTTCATCCGCCTCATAGAAAAAGCCGAGCCGCTGGAAGAATACTTATTCAACGCCCAAGCCGGTGACCTGGACCTTGGCTCACTAGATGGCCGTGCGCGACTGAGTACATTGGCGGCGCCGTTAATCGATAAACTACCAGACGGCGTATTCAAAGAACTGATGATGTCGTCGCTGGCCGATAGAACCGGCCTCTCGCTCGAAAAATTATCGGAAATTCTGCAGCGGCATAAGCACAATAAACAAACAACCGACCAACACACAACGCCTCCACAATTGCCCGACCAACAACCCGCCGCCAAGCAGCCATCACCCAAGCGTCGCGACAAGGGCCTCGTTAAATCCGAGGCCATGCGTGACCCTATACTCTATGCGATAGCCCTGCTGCTCCACGACCCCAAAGCCGCCAGCCACGTGACCATCCCTGGGACGCTACTTAAAAATGACGACAACAACGCCCCGCTGCTCATAGCGATGCTAGAACTACTGCATAAACGACCCGATTCCACCTCGGCGATGCTCATCGGCCACTGGTACGGCGAAAGCTGGGGGGAAACATTGCAACAACTTTTACACGCCGAACAGTTTATCCCCTCAACCGATATTGAACTCGAGCTAACCGATACCTTGCGACACTTGGATCGACGTCACCAGCACCAGGATCTAGGGCACCAGCTCGATAAAATATTGTCGAAGGACTACTCTTTGCTTAGTGACGACGAGAAACTACAGTTAAAACAGCTACTACAGCAAAAACATGGCCTGTAGGGGTTGAAACCCGGTAATACTACCGCCATATATATAGCCCGGGCTAGTATTTAACCAACTATTTCAGCTATAATGTCTGGCTAACTTCCGAATTTGTCCCAGTGACCGACTTAAACTTATGAGCGAAACCGAACAGCAGCAGTCTCGTCTGAAGACGCTAATTGCCAAAGGAAAAGAACAAGGGTACCTCACATATGCTGAGGTAAACGACCACCTGCCACAAGATATTTCTGATCCTGATCAGGTTGAAGACATCATCCAGATGATCAACGACCTGGGTATACAGGTATTTGAAACCGCGCCTGATGCGGATGAAATACTCTTATCAGAGGAAGACTCTACCGACGATATCGCTGCCGCGGAAGCCGCCGCAGCACTCGCCGCAGTAGAGACCGAGGCCGGCAGAACCACTGACCCCGTGCGCATGTATATGCGCGAAATGGGCACCGTGGAGCTGCTCACCCGAGAGGGTGAAATCGCAATTGCCAAGCGCATTGAAGAAGGTATTCGCGACATTATGTCCGCCGTTGCCTACTACCCCGGCGCCGTACAAGATGTCATCAACGAATACGACAAAGTTGCCACTGAAGAACGCCGCTTAGCCGACGTTCTGGTCGGATACCTGAACCCAACAGACGTTGTACCTCCTGCTGCCCAACAAGCGGCTGCAGCCGTCTCCACAGACGACGACGAAGACGAGACACCTTCAGGCCCAGACCCCGAAGAAGCGAAGAAGCGGTTCACCGCTCTACGTAAGCAACATAACAAACTCGACAAAGCCATTGAAAAACACGGTCGTTACAGCAAAGAATCCGCCAAAGAACTGCAAAAACTTGGCGAAGTCTTTAAGTTCTTTAAGCTGACCCCAAAAATATTCGAGCCCCTGTCCATTCGGGTACGATCAAAACTAAACGTCATCCGCTCAAATGAACGCTTGATTATGAACACCTGCGTCAAGCAGGCGAAAATGACACGTAGAGATTTTGTTAAATCTTTCCAGGGACAAGAAACCAACCTGAACTGGATCGAAGAGCAGATCAAAGCTAACAAAGACGTAGCACCCGTTCTTGAGGCCAACAAAGACGAGATTCTTAGAGCCCAGCGTAAGATTGCTCAGATAGAAACGCAAACAGGTCTCACGATTTTAGATATCAAAGAAATCAATCGCCGGATGTCCATTGGCGAAGCACGTGCTCGTCGCGCCAAGAAAGAAATGGTAGAGGCTAATTTACGTCTGGTAATTTCTATTGCCAAGAAGTACACCAACCGAGGCTTGCAGTTTCTGGACTTAATTCAGGAAGGCAACATCGGTTTAATGAAAGCCGTCGACAAATTCGAATATCGTCGCGGCTACAAATTCTCGACGTATGCTACTTGGTGGATTCGCCAAGCTATCACTCGGTCTATTGCCGATCAGGCCCGCACTATTCGTATTCCGGTGCACATGATTGAAACTATCAACAAGCTCAATCGTATCTCTCGACAAATGCTACAGGAAATGGGACGCGAGCCCACACCTGAAGAATTGGGCGAGCGCATGGACATGCCTGAAGACAAGGTCCGCAAAGTATTGAAAATCGCCAAAGAGCCCATCTCGATGGAAACCCCAATTGGTGACGATGAAGACTCGCATCTGGGTGATTTCATTGAAGATAACACCATCGCTCAACCGGTGGACTCTGCCACAGGGCAAGGCTTGCAAGAAGCGACTAAAGACGTGCTCGGCGGCCTAACCGCAAGAGAAGCAAAAGTGCTGCGGATGCGTTTCGGAATCGATATGAACACGGATCACACACTGGAAGAAGTCGGCAAACAGTTCGACGTAACCCGCGAGCGTATTCGCCAGATTGAAGCCAAAGCACTACGCAAACTGCGTCACCCTTCCCGCTCAGACCATTTGCGCAGTTTTCTCGACGATTAAGCCTGACCTTGATCCCTGCACAGCCTGCAGGGATCAATCTCCCGTCTACTTCAGCACCACCGATTGAATCAAGGCGATATCGCCCTCTTTGCGGTTCTTTTACAACTTCCCTAAGTTTCCTCTTGTGGGTACACTATTCACTCCTCATCAAAACTATAAATGGCGGAGTTTGCAATGGCCACCTTTGACGACAACAGCTTAACCATCGGTAAAACCCCTCTGGTGCGATTAAACCGAATAGGTGATGGCAACATTTTCGCTAAAATAGAAAGTCGCAATCCCGCCAATTCCGTTAAATGCCGCATCGGCGCTAATATGGTTTGGGAAGCTGAAAAAGAAGGCTTACTCAAACCGGGAATGGAAATCGTTGAACCCACTAGTGGCAATACCGGTATCGCTCTGTGTTTCGTCGGCGCTGCCAGAGGTTACAAAGTCACCCTGGTCATGCCTCACACAATGAGCCTGGAACGACGCCAGCTGATGAAAGCCCTCGGTGCCAATGTCGTTATCACAGACGCCGCAAAAGGCATCAAATTCTGCATTGAAACCGCACAGCAATTAGTTGCCGAGGCCCCCGACAAACGCTGGATGCCTAGCCAATTCGACAACCCTGCCAATCCCGCCGCCCATGAACAAACTACAGGGCCAGAAATTTGGGAAGATACTGATGGCGGCATTGATGTACTCATTAGTGGCGTTGGCACTGGCGGCACTATCACCGGTATCTCACGCTATATCAAAAACACCCGAGGAAAAGCGATAACGTCAGTAGCGGTTGAGCCCATGTCGACAACCATGATCACCGCGGCCAAAGCCGGTGAAGAACCCGTACATGCCCCTCACAAAGTGCAGGGTATTGGCGCCGGATTCGTTCCCGCCAACCTCGACCTGAACATGGTAGATCAAGTTGAGCAAGTGAGCGACGATGACGCTATCGAATACGCTCATCGCCTAATGAAAGAAGAAGGCATCCTGGCCGGTATCTCCAGTGGTGCAGCCGTGGCCATCGCTCATCGCGTTTCACAGCAGCCAGAACACAAAGGCAAGACCATCGTTGTAATTCTACCCGATTCCGCCGAACGCTACCTTTCAACCCCGTTATTTGAAGGTCAGTTTAGCGACAACGAAACAGTTCAATAAGCGGGCTGGTAAAGCGGCAAGTTGCCCTTTATAATGCGCCGCTTGTTGCAAGTGCCACATCTTTTGAACCATTAGCAAGTCGCGAACCCGCACAGCAACAAAACAGTTCCAAACTGTACAAATTTGGGCCTTTAGCTCAGCTGGTTAGAGCATCCGACTCATAATCGGCAGGTCCGCAGTTCAAGTCTGCGAAGGCCCACCATTTTCTTGTAAATCAATGACTTACATTCCGCAGAGCGTCCGACTATGAATGTCTGACCATCCTACTCCTGCGGATGTGAGTCGCTTGTCCCATTTGTTCAAACAACTCCATCACCAGGCCCCACCATGCGCATCATCCATAAGCTCTTAGGCACTCTGATTTTGTTGATTGATTGGCTAACGACGCCCAAAGGCATTAAACGCGCAGAGGAAGTTCAGGCCGCCATCAATGAACAGACCAAAGCCATCACTCTATACCAATACAAAGCCTGCCCGTTTTGCGTGAAAGTGAGACGCTCGATGAAACGCCAGTCACTGGCCATTGAAACCCGCGATGTCAAACGCTGTGAAACGGCAAAGATTGAATTGTTGAATGGTGGCGGAAAAATCAAAGTTCCCTGCTTAAAAGTTGTTGATGATGATACGGGTAGTGAGAAGTGGATGTATGAATCCAAGGACATTATTGGTTATCTTGAAGAACGCTTTGCGGAGGCGGCTTAGGCTTTTAACCACCAACCGCAGTTCAAGTCTGCGAAGGCCCACTATTTTTCTTTTGATTCATTAGTTTATAGCAGTTGGAGCGTCCGACTTTTTAGGGAGGGTGTTGCGACTCTATGGGCGGGTGAGTCGGCAGTTCTCAAACTACATCATGACCGATAAATGTCGTGAGCAGGGGGCTCTTGTGAGTGTTGAGCTATGATATAGCGGCAACCGCAGTGCAAACTTGTTCACTCGCGAAGTTCCCATGGAAATGGCGTCGATGCCAGTTTCCACGGGTGATTTCTACCAGTCACTCACCACTATCTGCTGGACAATTTCCTTAATCCTCAGCTCAATACCCGCACCGATGAGTACGGTGGCAGCCAAGAAAACCGCATGCGCCTGTTGAGGCTGGCATCGCGTATATTCCCTGTTTATTCCATAAGTTCTTCTTTCATGTCAAGGGCGCTCAACAGGCCTTGACGGATCACCGATTCACAATGTTTCGAACATTCCTTTCTGGATGCAAACTGACTTAATTTTATGGGTTCATGGAATGTTAACGTAGCCTGGGCTTTACCTAAGCCAAGTCCATTTAGAAAATGCGGTAATATTTTTCTGGGTTTGTACCAGGAATAGAAGTCTCTGGCCTGACGATCCATACGTTTGCCCTGGTAATGGGTATAGGCCACCGTAATGGGTTGAACCACAATATCATCTGCTTCGCTGCGGGCTGACTCAAAGAAACTGCTGTGGAAAGGGGCCACATAGGTTCCATAGTCACTGGTGCCCTCGGGAAAGAGAATGAGATTACTGACGTTAACTAAATGGCTTTGTATTTGTTGGATCTGATTGCCAACCTTGGCACTACGTCGCTCGATGAATAGCGTGTTCTGCAGCTTTGCCAGTGTCCCCAACAGCGGCCAGGACGCTACTTCAGATTTTGCGATATAAGTGCCAGGTACCATAGAGCCAAGAACAAAGATGTCGATGTACGAGATGTGATTGGAAATATAAAGCGTGGGGCGGCCGGTGACAAGTTGGCCTTCAGTTAGCACCCTCAGGTTAAAACACTTGAGAGTGCTTTTATGGAACGCTTTGGCTAAAGTGGGTCGGCCAGGTAAGTTAAAAATCCGGCAAATACCGAAAATGCCGACGATGACTATGGTGATGATAAACAGGCAAAAAAATGACACTGCTATTTTTATTTTTGAAACTGAAATTTCCTGATTCATAAGCCCGTAGCAAGGATCAACACTAATCGCTCATAGTAACAGAATCCGTTCTACGCCGCAGAGCTCAAACGTATTGCCATTTTCTGATGTGAGGCGATTTGAGGCCATCATAGGCCAACGCTGCGACATGGTTTAGGTCAATGCTGATGTCGCATAAAGTCCAATTATCCGGCGCCGTAGGGGAATTGGTATCTGTTTGCAGGCCGAATTTATTGAGCCCTATCCGTACGCTGAAATTCTGAAAGCCATAGGAATAACCCAAACCAAGCGCTTTAGTATAGGCTTCTTTTTGCGTCCAGATTTGATGGAAGCCAAGGACTTGCTGTGGTTTATCCAGGGCCGAAATCGAAGATTGTTCGGTAGCAGAAAAGCTGCGTTTTGCCATTTCCCGCCAGTTGGATGGGCCACTAACTGCGTTGATATCTATCCCAATATGCCGATTTTTCGCCACCGCAATCAAGGCAAAATCATCACTATGGGACAAATTGAAGTTGAGGTTTTTTTGATCAGGCCAGGCCAGTTCAGGTCGGCCCTTTTCGCCATAGTGAAACTTTATTTCTTCGGCCTGGCATTTGAGGTATTGAGAGAGGATCAGGCGTAGTGCAAATCGTGTTCTGGAGAATCGAAGTCGATCCTTTGGGAAAAGAAATTTGTCGGCACGCTGGCGTTCATCCTGGGCAAGAATGGATAACAAGTGATCGTTTTTGGCGCTGCGTAAATCCACACGCCAGATATCGATAATATTGTCACCAGGCTCAAATGGGCAGTTATCCTGCAACCAGCATAAAGCATCATGGTGCATATCCATTTTACTCACTCATTTCCATCTACGCCTGGTCGTTGCAGTCACTAGCTTGTGCGGGTTATCCCAGCAACTTTACAATGATCTTTTGTGCAGCGGATAGCTTGCCGGTTTTACCCTTTTCAATTTTCGCCAGTAGCTTCTGCATACGAGTACCAGGATCGGGCATAGATTTTAATGCGCTCCAAAGTACGCGTTGTATCTCTGATCTATCGCCTGTGTGATCAGCCACCATCTGAACAAATTTTTCATCGCCGGGTATCGGGGTATCAGATCTACCCATTGGGCCGACACTATTGATCAGCGATAAGACCTTTTTGGCGCGTTCTACATAGGGCAGGGCTTCGAGTTCGTCCGGCTCTATGGCAGCACCAATATAATAATCCTGGGCGCCGTATCCTATCGGGAATTCCAATCTTTGATTACTCACCTCTAGTGTCAAGCCACCGGCAAACCTTACTGGCACAATGGGAATTTGATA
>CAYNZI010000108.1:0-7468 GCA_964401565.1 uncultured Spongiibacteraceae bacterium | reverse complement strand
CATGAAATTCGCACACCAATGAATGGCATCATCGGTATGCTCGACGTATTGAATGAAACAAACCCGAGCAACAGCCAAGCTAAGACACTGCAGATTGTTCGCACATCGGCTCTTTCATTGTTGCGCATCATTGACGATATTCTGGACTTGTCAAAAATTGAAGCGGGGAAGTTGGATCTGGAGCACATCCCTATTTCTCTGACCGATACCATTGAAGAGTGTATCAAGTCGTCACTGATCGCGGCCCAGGCGACAGGCGTTGAGCTGGAACTATATATAGACCCAACCATGCCCGACTGGATTTATTCCGACGCTGGGCGAATACGCCAAGTCATCATGAATCTCTTGTCAAATGCTATCAAGTTCAGTGCCCCGCCAAAGGATGGTGCGGCCGGTCACGTTAGTTTGCGAGCCACCATAACAAACGATGTGCTGCAAATCGACGTAAAAGATAATGGTATAGGGCTCTCCGGAGAAGTTCAAAAAACGCTGTTCGCACCCTTCACTCAAGCAGAAAAATCCACATCACGAATCTATGGCGGAACGGGCCTGGGGCTGGCAATCTGTCGGCACCTGGTGCAGATGATGCATGGAGACATCGCTGTCAGCAGCGTGGAAGAAGAAGGCGCTGTTTTTACCGTACACCTGCCCTTACTTAGAGTCCCGGATACTCGTACTAAACGCAAACTGAGCGGCGTAACCGTTCATGGCATTATCCCTGATAAATCTCTTGAGGATATGTTGCGTGAATATCTAACGACTCTCGGCGCACAATTTCAACCGGCGCCGTCGCTGACGGCATTAACGGACACCATCGGAAACACGTCCAAAGAGGAGCTCATTATTCTTTCTGGCTCTGATTCCACCCACGAAGCAATTCGAGCGTTCTTGGAAAAACACCACGAGGCCAGTATCCTTAGTTTGATTGCAACCCAACAAAACCCGCTTACCATCGAATCCACCGAGCGTCACAAAAACCTATTGAGTACACCGCTGCTACCTTCCCTCCTGCTGAAAAAGCTACTCTTTCTAAGCGGACGCAAACAAGATTCCAGTGCCGCTAGCGAGTCTGCCTTACTCGAACTGGATAGTGTCAGTAAAACCTACACAACTAAAAATAATCACACTCAACGTCTGCTGGTGGTTGAAGATAATGATATAAACCTATTAGTTATCTGTAGTCAGTTAAAAATATTGGGATACACCGCAGATACCGCGCAAAATGGCCGCGAAGGTCTGAGCATGTGGAAAAAGGGGCAATATGACCTCATATTATCAGATTGCCAGATGCCTGAGATGGACGGCTACGAGCTGGCCCATGCTATTCGCGAACAGGAAGCTAAAGATACCAAAGAAAGGACTCCCATCATTGCCATCACTGCCAACGCCTTACGTGGCACCGCCGAATACTGCCTAGAGGCAGGTATGGATGACTACATGTCAAAACCTATCGAGCTCGATAAGTTGCGTCATAAACTGAATCAATGGCTGAAACACGAACCATGAATGCCGCTTCATCTAAGAACTTTCTATGGGATATTACTCAACGGAGGAAATCCGAACCTGATCATCCATTTTTGACGACAAAGATTCCTTTTCCCCCTCGTATCATCAGCTACAAACGCTAATTGAACGAAAAAAGGCATCTTAAAAGTAATAACCCAAACCCCATGAGCCTAGCAGCAGATATATATTCAATCGGGACAATTGCTGGAACATTCAGTTACAAAGCGGGGTGGGGGATTTACCAAAATGAGAAAATTAGTCAAGCCGCAAACCAGAACACAACCATCGAACGGAACAAGAAGGGAGGCAAAGAACGCGCGGACAATCTCGGAACATTTATTATTAACCATCCGAAAGAAACCAAACCGAGTAAAATTGATTGCGGAAGTATGGCAAGTTAATAATGTTAGACGTCAACCATCTTGTCCGATCCGGTTCCCGGAAGCCCTATAAAATGTCGATATATTTTACACATCTGCTTATAAACAGGACGTACGTACACAAATTATTATTTAACCCATTGAAATATCTATAGAAATAATTCATGGCTCACTTTTTGCTGAGTTAATGTTCGAATCGACCTGGATTCATGACGTATTATTTATTAACGGCCAAACCAATCGAAAGACTGGGACGGAAAGTTACAGGCCTGGCGCAATGCTTGGTGGCTGAACTGCATAAAAAGAGGGATGTATATTATGTTTAAAAAAACTTTATTCGCTGCAGCCAGCTTACTAGCCTTGGTCATCTCAAGTAGCGCATCGGCGATAGTCTTCACCGATATCAAAACAGTCGATAACTGGTTTGATTCGACACTTGAAACGAGAAGCTGGACACACGATATTAATGACGATGGTTTCAATGCTGGCACAATGGAAATCACCTCAGCAGAACTGACGTTTAATTTCTGGGATGATGAAAATAGCGATAGTATCAGAGTTTGTTTGTTTTTCTGCGTTAATGCACCGGGTGACTTTGAGACCGCTCTCATTACCATTGAAGACATTGATTTGCAAGATGGCGGAATTTTTGAAATTGACGCTGGCCTAATGAACCAAAATATTGGTTTAACAGGGCGTATGAGCCTAAGCGATACCGGGCTGCTTGACGTATCGATCACAAGGCTTACCGGTGATTTCGGGCTAGATAATGTTATACTACGCGCAAATGCTACTGCCGTACCAGAACCAGGCTCACTAGCATTGCTAGGATTAGGTTTAGCTGGTTTAGGGCTTTCTCGCCGCAAGAATAAATAGTTAAACTCTCTTTACACAACATAGAAAAAGCACCTACATTTGCTAGGTGCTTTTTTATTTGAGTAACGCAACCACCAAGCATGATTTATCTTTATATCTTTATATCTTTATATCTAATATCCAATAGATAAGCCCTTAATTCAGTTCCATCTGACCAAATGACCGTCTAAAAAAGTTTAGACCGAAAACGAAATCCGCACCCACCGAGAGTTTACGCCTTCTTTTTCCGACCCAACCCAGTCAAACACTCCATCACACCAGATATCGAGGGTACATCAGTAGGTATGTTTTAGTCACACCGGAGTTAATGATCCAAAATGCTACCCACCAGAACTCAAACATTCGGAAACAAAGCCTAACAGACTCTAACAATCTGATAAAATTCTTAACGAAATTGGCTTTTAACTCGCAGATATACGAAAATTCGACAACCATTTGAAAAGCTCGTCGAGAAAATTTAAGCCACAAGCAGGAGAATCAACCATGCCAACAAAACAGACCCATGCCCTGCTAGTCAATCCAAACAAGGTTTATCTTACTGAGGTTGCCGTGTACAACCGCACTATTCGAGCCAATCTAGACCGAGTGTGGGAAAACGTCCTCGATTGGGAGCATTTACCATGGCTGCATGAATCGAGCTTTGACTATGTCGAACTCGATGAAGCGGGTGAATGGGGATGGCGGACCTGGTCGAATGCGGAGCACTCTCGGACTATTGAACTGTGCGTAGATCGTGCCAATAGCCGTTATGTGGCACGCACCTACGACAGGGCCGTGCAAGTGTCTGAAATCTGGACAACGCTCGAAGACCAAGGGCAAACCACTAAAATTCAGGTGTCATTCCTGTTAGCCAATGTTCGGGACGAAGGTAAAGAAAAAATCGGAAAACTCATGCTGGACGTCTACACACAACTCTGGGATGAAGATGAAACCATGATGATGCAGCGTCAGATGAGGCTGGACGAACCCATTATTTCCGACAGCACGCTGAATCTTGGGCCTATCCACAATCTTAAACTACCCATGACTGTCAGATTTGGTAACAGAAACTGGCGAATTCTTGATCTCGACGGCGAGTTATTTGTGCATGCCGCTGATTGTCCGCATCTGCGTGGGCCGCTGGAAGATGCCCTGCAAAAAGACAGTGAGATACAGTGCCCCTGGCATGGTTATCGCTTCAAAGTCGACTCTGGTGAATGCGTCTCTCCGGTCAGTGCAAGCTGCACATTACCGACTGCACCAAAAATCGATCATATGGGGAACGGAACTGTGCGCCTCATAAAATCGGGGGCTTAACGACTATATATCCATTATTAATCACGGCTGGCTCTGTTTTTTCCGCCAAAATAAATGGCTGCAGTGCATCCAGTCATTGATCCAAATTTTTTCAGGCTCAATATCCGCCACCCGAAAGGTGGTAGATATTGATCGACAAAAAACTTACTTCTTCTTGCTGCGCTGATTCTTTTTCTTGTTCTTTTTTGTGGATTCCTTTTTAGCTTTTTTGATCGCCGACTTTTTTGCAGCTTTCTTTTCAGCCGTTCTCTTAGAGCTCTCTTCGTTAACGTCACGAATAGATTTCTGCAGCCGCTTCTTGGCATCTTGTGCCGCTTTCTCAGCAACCTCAACAGTGGCCATCGCTTTCTTGGCCCGCTTCGACGCTTTCTCAGTAGCAAGCAAGGCGTTGTTCACATCCTTTTTGCACTTTTCCAAACCTTTTTTTAGGTGTGCTAAACGTTTTTTAGGTTTCATCAATTTTTCTCCAGTAGTTATAAAGTGTGCTTAAGCTTGTTCGTCTTTTTCATGAATATCTTTCGAGGAGCCGACAATTAATGAGTCTGGCTGATAAACCACATCATGATCTTTGTCGGGGTAATCCAAATTATGTAGAAAGTGACGCATGCAATTGATACGCCCGCGCTTCTTGTCATCAGATCGAACCATCGTCCAAGGTGAATCTTTTGTATCTGTATGGAAGACCATCGCGTCCTTGGCCTTGCTGTAATCATGCCAACGAGACAAAGAAGCCATATCAACAGGACTCAGCTTCCACTGTTTTAGCGGATCATTTTGCCGTGACTTAAACCGCCGGAACTGCTCAGCTCTGCTAACAGAAAACCAATACTTAAATACCAAAATTCCGCTATTAACCCACATGCGCTCGAGCTCAGGCGTTTGACGCATAAACTCCAAGTATTCTTGATCCGTACAAAACCCCATCACCTTCTCAACACCAGACCGGTTGTACCAAGAGCGATCAAAGAGAATGACCTCTCCTTTGCTGGGCAAGTGACTGATATAACGCTGGAAATACCATTGATTCCGTTCGCGAGCGTTAGGCTTTTCCAGCGCGACCACACGAGCACCACGAGGATTCAAATGCTCCATAAACCGCTTAATCGTCCCGCCCTTGCCGGCTGCATCGCGACCTTCAAATACGATAACAACTCGCTGATCAGTTTCCTTCACCCAGCTCTGCACCTTCAGTAGTTCGATTTGCAGTTCGTGCTTATGCTGCTCGTATTCCACAACATCCATTTTGTTTTTGTAGGGATAAGCGCCGTCTGCATTCCATGAAATCCTGCCATTTTTGGCATTGAGGTCATAGACGATAGCGCTTTTATCCACTTTCTTTGTATTCGTCTTCACTGGGCTTTCGGTTCTCTTCATTTCATCTCTTTTTTCTTTCGCGAGCGCGGTTTTTCCCGACTTAAAGGGCATAGCAATACAACTCTTCGAGTAGAAAAATATGATTGTTAATCAGGTATTTTTACTATCTACAGATAGCGTCGAATTAGATGTTCAACGATGATGAACATCTAATTAATACTCACAGGGATATATTGCATTGATACAGGTCAAACCTGTAGGACGCTAGAAGGAAAACTCGTTAGCTTGGGTTTAAGAAGGGGTTTTTAAAGAGTATCTCCAGGTTGATTGCCGGCAATGGAGGAACGGAAAATTACCTCATGACTAGTCCTTCAATGCCGTCAAATTCACCATCAGACAACTGGGGCCTCCCAAATCACTCATCTGCGAATGGTCTTCTTCGACCAGCGCGATTGTATCGATATGTTTGATGAGTGACTGAAGGAAAATCTCACCTTCGAGTCTGGCTAAGTGTGCGCCCAGGCAAAAGTGAATCCCAAAACCAAAAGCAAGATGCGGATTAGGGGCGCGATCAATGACAAATTTATCGGGGTTTTCAAAGACCTTCTCATCTCGATTAGCCGATGCCATTAGCGGGATAACCAGCTCACCTTTGGGGATCGACACACCACCCAGTTCGGTATCGCAGGTTGTTCTTCTCGCCGTCGCCGAGAAAGGCGAGTAAAACCGAAGCGCCTCTTCGACAAATGACGGAATCAACGCAGGGTTGTTTTTTAACTGCTGTAAAGTCTCTGGAAATTCGTCGAGAATCCTCACGTTTCCGGTGATTAGACCGGTCGTTGTTTCATTCCCCGCAATTAATAGTAAGCGGCAGAAACTCAACAATTCTTCGTCCGACAGTTTTCCGTCGTCGGTTTCTGTCTCGACCAATCGACCTAGCAAGTGGTTTTTGGGTGACGCTCTTAACTCCTGAATTCGCGCTAGGAAGTATGTATCCATTTTCTCGCCAGCCTTCACTGCCTCAGGACTCGCGGTACCAAATAGAATATCGGCAATATTGCTGAATATCGCATCAGACCATGATTTGAACGCTCGAATGTCGCCATCCGCCACCCCCAGCATATGGGCGATAACCGTCACCGGCAGCGGCGCCGCCATCATGTCAACCAAATCGGCTTGTTGATGTTTTTTCAACTCGAGCATCAACTCTTCACATCGCTCCGTGATCAACTCACGCTGACTCTCTATGTGAGCCGGTTTGAACGCGTGACTCACCAGTTTCCGTAGACGATTGTGAATCGGCGCATCACTGAACAACATACTTGGCGTGCTGCGCTCTTCGGGTGGACGCAGAGCAACGTCTGACGAATATGTAGCATGATCTCGCAACACGATCTGAACCAGTTCGTGACTGGCCACCTGCCAAAGGCCATCGTCAATTTTTGAAACTGGTTTATTCTTCCTCAGTTGACGATAGCCCTCATAGGGATCTATCGGTGCTGCCACTGTTTACATCACTCATATATCAACTCTTCAATGCGCGGGCCGAACGGAGAAAAACAAGTCTTATTGAACCCTATCCGCACGGCTTTTGAAAGTGACAAACATCGCCGCCATATTTAAAGAACAACTCGCTACCATTAATGCCGCTGAAATTCTGGCCATTGACCATCAATAGGCAGTATTGAAATCGGTAAAATTGCGGACCTGGCTCTCGTTAACAACAACCCCCTCGCAGATATCAGCCTGCTTAGACAACCATTTGCGGTGGTTAAAAAGGGGCAGTGGCTGTCCAACCAAAAACTCCAAGCCCTTAAAGAGTCCGCGAAAAACATCGAGCCATACTACTGGAGCCTGATGAAGTTATTGGAAAATCTTATTGAACGGAGATTTTTTTGATGAGGGCCTCTCGCGATAAACATGATGGTCGATTAATATTTTACACCTCGATTCATGCCCGTTGACTCGTGTATTGAATCACGGGTGAGCGCTGTAACTATTTTTATCATTTCGACCACATTTTCTAGATTAACAATACCTTCGATTTTGTTACCGCTACTAACGGCAAGCATATGCGTGCTATCCGTTTGCAGACC
>CAYNZI010000107.1:0-7486 GCA_964401565.1 uncultured Spongiibacteraceae bacterium | reverse complement strand
CTGATTGGAGCGTCGCAGTTCGGGCAGTGTGAATTAGGGTAGGCTAGGTTGAAAGTTTCCGTGGGCTCATCGGTAGGGTTATTGGGGTCTAAAATTAATTGGCATTCAGATTTCCACTGCCGTTCCATCATCACCGGAAGGCGATAAATGACAACATTCAGAAAACTGCCTACCAGCAAACCGATAACAATGGCGATGGCTACCGTTGCGATGGGGTAGGCCTGAAGCATAGTGAGTAAGTTCATAGGGATTAGATGGCCGCACCCATCATAAAGATTGGCAGATACATGGCCACCATCAAACCACCGACAACCACACCTAAGAAGCTCATGATAATGGGCTCTAATAGCGCTGTCAGGTTGTCTACGGCATTGTCGACTTCGTTTTCATAATGATTGGCGACTTTTTCCAGCATGTCGTCTAGAGCGCCGGACTGTTCGCCAATAGAAACCATTTGAAGCAGCATATTGGGGAACAGGTTGGTGGCGCGTATAGAAACGAATAACTGTTGCCCGGTGGTGACATCGTCGCGAATACGTTTTATGGCGTTGGCGTAAATAATGTTGCCAGCGGTTCCGGATACAGCGTCGAGCGCATCAACCAGCGGCACACCAGCGGCAAATGTGGTCGACAAGGTGCGGGCAAATCTGGCGATGATAGAGTTAAATACAATACCTCCAACGACAGGCGCCTTCAACAAGAACCGGTCGACTGCCAGAGCCACCATTGGAGACCGTTGCCTCGCTTCTTTAAACAAGTAAATAGTCGCAACAATGCCGACTATAATATAGAGCCACCACTCCTGAACACTTTCTGATAGAGCAACGACCATTTGCGTAAATTGGGGCAGCTCTGATCCGAAATTAGCGAAAGACTCAGCAAATTGCGGGATAACTTTAACCAACAGTATCCCGGTAACGATCGCTGCCACCACTAACACGGCAATCGGGTAGGTTGTTGCCTTTTTGATCTTTGCCTTTAATGCTTCTGACTTTTCTTTGTAGGTGGCAATTCTATCCAGCATGGTTTCCAAAGTACCGGACTGTTCGCCGGACTCGACCAGGTTGCAAAATAGCTCATCGAAATATTTTGGATGCTTGCTTATCGAATGGGCAAAACTGGTACCTGAAGCTACTTCATTTTTGACTTCGATGACGAGCTCCGCCATTGATCGGTTGTCCAGGCCCTCAGCAACAATTTCAAAGCTTTGAACCAAGGGTATACCGGCTCTCATCATGGTGGCCAATTGTCGCGTAAATATTGCAATATCTGTGGGCTTGATCGCTTGCTTACTGGTGAACAAGGGCTTGGGCTTTTTCTTGACTGTCTTCGGCACTACACCCTGTTTACGAAGCTGTGCCTTAACCATGGCTTGGCTTATGCCGCTGCTTTCGCCTTTTGTGGTACGCCCTTGACGGTCGACCCCTTGCCAAACATAGATACTGGTTTTTGCTGTGGTTGTAGCCATAAATTAATCCTTGGTTACCCTGTTGACTTCTTCCAGGCTAATTAACCCTTGTGCTGCCTTCATTAAGGCAGATCGTCGCAAATTGTTAAATCCTTCAACTTTCGCTCTATCCGCAATTTCGATAGAATTTCCACCTTCCATGATAATACGAGCTATTTCATCAGTGATGCGAACTACTTCATAAATACCGACACGACCTTTGCTGCCATTGGAGCATTTTGGGCAGCCCACCGGCTTCATCAGTGTTGCGGTTAGCAGGTCGTCTTCGGTAAACCCTTCTTTCAAAAGAACGTCTTTAGGGATGTCTGCGGGTTCGGCGCAGTGGGTACATAACCGCCTGGCAAGGCGCTGCGCAATAATGAGGCTGACTGATGTGGCAACATTAAAGGCCGGGACCCCCATGTTCATCAGTCGAGTGATGGTTTCAGCGGCACTATTGGTGTGCAGTGTTGACATAACCAGGTGACCCGTTTGAGCCGCCTTAATGGATATTTCTGCGGTTTCCAAATCTCGGATCTCACCGACCATGATCACGTCAGGATCCTGTCGAAGGAATGATCTTAGTGCTTCAGCAAAGGTTAGCCCGACCTTGGGGTTAACGTGGCACTGGTTAATGCCGTCGAGATTGATTTCGACGGGGTCTTCAGCGGTTGAAATATTGCGTTCGGGCTCATTGAGAATATTCAATCCGGTATACAGCGACACAGTCTTGCCACTCCCTGTGGGGCCGGTAACCAGTATCATGCCCTGAGGTTGCTGGAGGGCGTGCATAAACATTTCTTTCTGTTCGGGTTCATAACCCAGAGCATCAATGCCCATTTGTGCGCTGGATGGGTCGAGGATACGCAATACGACTTTTTCGCCAAACAGAGTGGGTAGGGTATTGACCCGAAAGTCGATAGCTCTGGTTTTCGATAGTTTCATCTTTATGCGGCCGTCTTGTGGCAGGCGTCGCTCCGATATATCCATTTGCGACATGACTTTAAGTCGAGCGGCAATCCTACCGGCCAGGCTCATTGGCGGTCTGGTCATTTCTTGCAAGATACCGTCAGTCCGAAAGCGCACGCGATAACTTTTTTCGTAGGGCTCAAAATGTATGTCTGAAGCACCAGATTTAATGGCATCTACAAGCACTTTGTTGACAAAACGAACGATCGGAGTTTCATCAATCTCGCCGCCCTGATCGTTGCCGCCGCCGTTGTCGTCATTAACAGCTTCGATATCCAGGTCTTCAAGACCGTCTTCAAGGTCGTCAAATCCACCAAGCGGCTCATCATGAGCTTCAACATATTTGGCAATAGCCTCGCTGAGTGTTTTGTCATCAACGAGTACGGCATCGGTATTGATGCCGGTATGAAATTTAATGTCATCGAGAGCGCGAAGATTGGTAGGGTCAGAAACCGCAATAAATAAGCGATTGCCTCTTCGATACAGGGGTAACGTGTGATGCTGTTGAACTAGCTTCAAGTCCACCAAGTCTATTGGCGCCATCTCCATATTGAACGCCGAAAGGTCAAATAAGGGGGCACCAAACTCGTCAGAAGCGGCTTCGGCAATTTGGATGCTATCGCCAAGTCCGTTGTTGACCAGATGAGTGACAAAGGGCACTTTGTTGGACAATGCTTCCTGATAGGCTTGTTGAGCTTCTTGCTCGCCTATAAGGTTGTCTTTCACCAAGCGTCGCGCTAATCCACTTAAGGGTATTGCATTCATTAAAGATAGTTAACTCAGAGAGCCCTGTAAATAGTGATTTTGGTAGTAACCAACTGATTGTAGTTCAGTTTTTAGGGCTTTGCCTAGAAGGATCTTCAATAGTGTGAACTGTTATTCTAGGCAGGTGAGTATCAGCCATGATGAACGAAGCTGAAATCAAAAAAATAGTGTTTCACAATAAAAAAAGCCCTGCGTCGCAGGGCTTTCAGGCAGAAATACTTAGCTATTACATGTTTGGCCAGTATTTTTCGTCAAGAGTACTGGCTGTTGCAATACCGAAGGATATTACACCATTATTTAACCGTGGGGCAATGATCATTGTTTCAGTTGCGAGGTCAGCAGGTGCAGCAGGAGAGGCTGCAAATGTTAATACGATATCTGCGGTTACAGCGGTTACAGTTACGGTCTGAAGTATATCGACATCAGAAGCAATATCAGTAAGAGTAGTTGCGTCGACGCCATAGCGACTTAAACTCGCAACGGCGGGAGGTAGAGAGCCTTGTGTAGAATAAAATTCCTGAATGGCTAGCTGCACATTACGGATATTGGAAAGAACTGTTGTCGCCTCGGTACGTTGCGTATAAACCTGATATTGTGGGATGGCTATAGAGGCCAAAATGCCGATGATAGCGATAACGATCATCAGTTCGATAAGTGTAAAACCTGATTGCTTGTTTTTCATGTGGGTATTCCTTCATTCATTGTTGGTCAAGTGGTTCAAAGCTTCTGCTTTACTGGTCGGCCATTTCCGGTGAAATTTTCTAACTAGTAAAAGCCATTGATATATTAGATTGCAGTAGCTGTGCCAATCTTTTAGAAAACAAACAAAATACTTCTTACTTATTGTTTTAAAAAGAAGAAATTTTTTTTTTATGGTCTAGTATTGATGTGGCTGGATACTGTCATGGCGGCCAGATGTGACGTTTTTGTCACATCTGGCCGCCTGATGGCACTTTCAGGCATATATCTGTTTGGAGTATTTATATGAGATTCACCGGTAGCCCCTACATGGCCCTGGGAGTAATCCTGGCATTGGTATTTTCCATGTCGATGATTTTCCTGATTTATCAGCCAGGATTAAACGGCAGTTTTCTTCTAGATGATCGGCACAATATTGAACTCAATAAATATATTCAAATTAGTGATCTTTCTTTAGGCTCTTTGTCGGCAGCATGGGATGGAGGGAAAACAGGTGGTTTGGGGCGTCCTATATCGTCATTAAGTTTTGCGTTCACACAGTTTTTTATGGATGGATCCGCATACAGCTACAAGCTCACTAACGTTGTGCTGCATGTGTTGAATATGTTGCTGGTGATGGGTTTTGTCATATCACTGTTGCGTTTTTGGAGAGATACTCAACAGCTGGTACTCTCTGGTAGACAAGTTGTCGTACTGGGAGGGATGATCGGATTTCTATGGGCTCTGCACCCACTGCAGGTTTCAACAGTCCTTTATGCGGTTCAGCGGATGACTATCTTGTCGTCCCTGTTTACCGTTGCTGCGTTGTGGCTTTATATTATTTGGCGAACAAGATTGCATAAAGAGGGTAACTTTCGTTGGATTGCGCCTGTCTTACTTTTAATTTTGGTTACATTGGGTGTGCTCAGTAAAGAAAACGCAATACTGTTCTTTGGTTTTATCGGCTTGTTTGAGTTTTTTAGTTACAAACAATTGCGATTGCATTCCGTTGATCGATTGTATTCCAATGCTTTTTGGACGATATCTTTAGTCGCTGTTGTCCTTGCTATTGCGTATGTTCACTTTTTCCAGAATTGGTACACAGGGAGTTACCAGGCAAGAAATTTCGATTTGATTGATCGTTTGATGACTCAGTCGAGAGTGATGTTCATTTACTTGCAATGGATACTCTTTCCCAGCATTGATCAATACGGCTTGTTCCACGACGACATTGTTATATCAAGGGGGCTTCTGTCTCCAGTCACGACTGTTTTTTCACTTCTTGGGTTGCTCAGCTTAACTTCAATTGCATTAGCATTAAGGCGAACCTTACCATGGCTCGGCTACGGTATAGGGTTCTATTTAGTAGGTCATGTTCTGGAAGGGAGTATTATACCGCTCGAACTCGTGTTCGAACATCGTAACTATCTCCCATCTCTTGGTGTGCTGATAATCCTTGTAATAGCAATATTTAAACTTTTTCAGTTGGTGAACGCTAGCGCTAGTATTTCTGCGGCGATTGCGATTATCGTTTTCATATTTTTTGCCAGTATGACTTACTTGCGATCACTGGAGTGGTCCAGCTACTCTCGCCAATTGACAGCAGCTGTTGAAAGGCACCCGAACTCGGCTAGAACACAGTGGGCCATGGGAATATGGTACCTACAAACTCACAGTGAAGAACTGTCTATGGGGCTTGACAACTCACAACTATATGATGACGGGAAATATTACGCGCTAAAGGCGGCAGATATTGACAAGGCATACGTTTCCAGTTATTTAGGATTGATTCTTTTTCACTATCAAAATGATAGGCCCTTTCCCGAACTGTGGTTGCATGAAGTTGGAGAAAGACTATCCACAGGTGTTTACAGGGCCGAGACAGACGATTATTTCCGCCAGCTTGTGAAGTGCCTTCAGCTTTCTGGATGTTTTGCATCGGAACAAGAGATAGAATACTTATTTGAAAAGGCTCTAAGTAACAAAGCACTTGTCGATAGCGTTAGAGGCAATTTACTCAGCAGATATTCCGCCTTTCGTTATCATGTGGGTGACCTGTCAAAGAGTGCCAAATTATTGCGTGAGGCAATGGACGTAGCGCCCAGTATCATCGGCTACAGAAACCTGACCGTTTTAGCGTTGGAAATGAATGATGAGAAAATGGCCAGCAACTATATGAAAGTACTTAAATCAATGCCAGGCAGCAGTGAACTTGACGAGTTAGAGCGTTTGGATAACTTGGTGTTGAAATGTTGTAATTCAGTATTGTTACACAGGAAGGAAATTTGATGGATATAACCGTTGTCATACCCGCTAAAAATGAAGCGGAAAATTTGAAGCTACTCTTGCCTGAATTGGCGGACTATATATCGCTTGATCGCGTCATCGTCGTGAATGATGGTTCAACTGATGATACTACACAAGTGTGTGAAGCCCTGAATGTCAAAATTGTGAAGCATGCCTATTCTAAAGGAAATGGTTCGGCCATTAAATCAGGTGCTAGAGCGGCTGAAACAGAATGGATACTGTTTATGGACGCTGATGGCCAGCACCCCCCATCGGCTATCCCCGCACTGATCGCCCAATGTGACAATGGGGCAGATTTGATCATTGGCGCAAGATCGGCCGAAGCACAGGCAAGTGTTGGTCGTTCGTTAGCAAATGGTATCTACAATCAGTTGTCGTCAATAATGGTTGGACACAAAATATTGGATTTGACATCTGGATTCCGATTGGTAAAGCGAAAACATTTTTTGGAATTCATCCATCTTCTGCCAAATGGTTTTTCATATCCTACAACATCGACAATGGCATTTTTCAGGGCAGGTTATTCGGTAGACTTTGTCCCGTTTGAAGGTAAAAAGAGAGGGGGGGAAAGTCATATCAGTCCATTAAAAGATGGGGTCCGGTTCTTGCTGATTATTTTCAAAATAGCGATTTTATACTCTCCTCTAAAAGTCTTTTTCCCAGCTTCCATGGTTTTCTTTTTCGGCGGAATTAGCTACTACGCGTATACATATATAGAAATGGGGCGATTTACTAATATGAGTGCTCTTTTGTTGATTTGTTCGATGATGGTTTTTTTGATGGGATTGATATCAGAGCAAATTGCAATGCTGATTTATAGAGATTGAGGGATTTTACTTCTTATGAATGATTCCTTGTTAACGGTTACTATTGTCATTCCGGCGAAAGACCCCGGTTCATTACTGGGCGATTGCTTACGCTCTATTCTGAGACAAAGAATTCCGAAGGGATGGGCTTTGGACGTTATTGTAGTTGATGACGGTTCCGATATCCCCGTAAATGTGGAAATTGATAGTTCAGGCAGTACCAAAATTTTCACATTCCGGAGTAAAAACAATGAAGGCCGTGCGCAAGCTAAAAACAGGGGTTTGAAATTAAGTGATTCCAAGTATGTTTGGATTCTTGATGCGGATTGCGTCCTCGATTCTGACGGTCACTTTGAACGGGTTGTTTCATGTTTTGAAAAGGGTTTTGATTTTTGCGTTGGGAGGACTATAGCGTCTGGAAATGACTTCTGGAGTCGTTATCACAACGAAGTAGCTAGTGATCGCAGCGAAATGAACGGATACAGTGGATATACTACAGCTTGTTTCGCAGCAA
>CAYNZI010000106.1:1823-7505 GCA_964401565.1 uncultured Spongiibacteraceae bacterium | reverse complement strand
CAATGCTGACCTAAAATACTCGCTGCCGGTAGATGGGGTTTAGCTGACGCTTACATAGGTATGGCATTGGCTACCTGCATGATGCTAAGGGAAATCCCCAGTGAAATCGAAAATAGTATACGGCGAGCTGCGGTACCAGCCTGAATAGAAGTTGGTTGGATTGAGTTCGAAAATTTCATAGTTCCTCTCCTGCAAAATTCCATTTACAATTAACAGGGTACTTAACAAAAATACCTATGACGTTAGTCTCTTTGATGCGAGAGGTCTTGTAAATGGAGATCAGTACTTGGAAGACTGAGTATCTATACTCAGTTAGAAAGGGCTAACTCTAAGGCTGTGCACGATGGAGATCTGGCAATTGAAGCTACATTTAAATCATCACTACCTGTAGTGTCGATCGGTAGCAGCTTTTTTCAGTGATCAACCAAACAGTTACTAATCAGTCTGCCTGGGGAATGAGGTGGGCGTTCTCGGTGGAAAAACTCAATAACTGGTGTGCTCCGCGC
Organism: uncultured Spongiibacteraceae bacterium; assembly: GCA_964401565.1. Lineage (GTDB taxonomy): Bacteria > Pseudomonadota > Gammaproteobacteria > Pseudomonadales > Dasaniaceae > Oceanicoccus. The sequence continues at coordinate 6,999 of CAYNZI010000106.1, read as the reverse complement.
AGACCCAGTTTATTGCAAATATGGGTGCGGTGATTTTGAATTGTGCGGTAGCTGACACTGAGATCTTTTGCTATCTCTTTGCTGGTTTTGAATTCTGCCACACCACGCATAACTAAACATTCCATGGCTGTTAGATTATTGATATTGAATTCGCTTGCATCAGCCAGGTCAGGCAACAGGGGTTTACTTCGACCCAATGATGGGCTGATAAATATTTTGTTATCGAGTACTGCTTGCAGACAATCGACAACATCAGCCAGCGCGCTGTCTTTTAATACATAGGCACGAGCCCCTAACTCAAAGGCTTTATTCAGATAAGCATTGTCGTCATAGCTGGTGATAATAATCACCAGCGGCGCATTATTTTCGTTGCGTATGCGCTCTAATACTTCCAGGCCATCTTTTCCCGGCATGGCGATATCGAGGGTCACTAGGTCCGGAAAAATTTGCTGAATTTGCGCAAGAGCTGCATCACCGGTATCAGCCTCGGCTACAATCTCTATGCCGGGTACGCGAGTAATAATCTGCTTCAGTCCCTCTCGGAAAATCGGGTGATCATCAACAATTATCAGGGTCTTGTTGTCCATTACTTATTACTTTCCTTTAGCACCCGGGGAGTATTCGTATCGAGGGGTCGCAGTGGTAGCTCAAATTGAACCGTCGTACCCTGACTGAGAATAGATTTAACATTGAATCGCCCGCCGAGCAGTTGTATACGGGCAATACTTTCCTGTAGTCCTAGGGTATCACCGCTATTTGTGGCCACATCAAATCCTATTCCGTTATCTGAGAGTCTGCATTGAATACGCTCACGCGTTGCGTGAATACGGCATTCAACTTCGGTAGCATTTGCATGTTTCAGTATATTACTCAAGCCTTCCTGAATAACCCTGTAGGCTGTAATTTTCAGTTCGGGTTCCACATCATTGGGAGGAATATCGATATCAAGATGCCATTTTATTCCCACTGGGTCTAGGGCTCTTTCAAATGTCGCTTCGATGGCTGTGGCAAGACCAAGACGTTGAAGAATGTGGGGATGGAGATCGTGAGATAGTCGACGTACATCCGACATAATTTCATCGCATTGGCCGATTTCTTCATCGAGGTTTTCAATGTTTTCTTGCCCCGCACGGGAAACCCGTTTTTCAAGGGAGATTGAGTGATGCTGCAGGTTGTTTTTTAGAACCAAAACGGCATGTCCAATCGAATCGTGCAGTACTTCGGATAGTTTCTGTCGTTCTTTTTCCTGAGCGGATATCAATTGTTTTGAAAATATTTTTTGCGCTTCATGCACTGCCCGCTCTGCTGTCTGTTTATCACGGGTAAGAATGGTAATTCTGTCAGCCAGGGCGAGTGACAGCAAAACACCATCAGCTAGCATGCCAAACTCCAGAGCATGCCCTATCACTGAGTTATAAGCTATAAACCCATAGGTGTAGGAAAAATAGACGACCATGCTCGACAGCATCGCAAACATGCTTAAAGCTAGAAAGCGGGCTTGTGTTACACCTGAGAAATAGCTCACGAGCGACGTGCTGATAAAGTAAATGGCCGATATCAGGAGCAGTAAGTGAACAACACGAGTGCTGTATTCGGCGGGCACAAGCGGTAAGCGATGACTGAATACCAGGATTAGCCCGCAAATCAATGCTAATGCCGAGATCAACGTTGATATCCAGTACAAGCGTGGCCGCGACAGCCTGATCTTAAGGAACTGGTTGACAAAACCCACTGCCAAAAAGGTTCCAAGGCCGGTGGTCGCCAGCACAAAGGGGGGCAGGCTTACCTTCTGGCCATAGGTACTCTTCGGCTAGTCCGCTGAGCAAAATGACAGAGAAGCTCAGGCACAGCACATAACCCACATAAAACAGGTAAGAACTATCCCTGAGCGTGAATGCCAGAAACAGGTTGTATAGACAAAGTACCAGTACCGCACCGATAAATACCCCATACCATGCACGTTTGGCCATAAGGTAATCTTGCCAGCGGTGTTCAGACCAAACCCGCGCTGCGAAATTCATGGAGTGTGTGGTTTCGTTTCTTGCGCGAATCAATATGTCGATGGGGCCGTTGGCATCTTTTCGGATGGGGAACGCAGCACTGGCGTGTTTGATTGGCCTGGTTACGTAAGGATAGTGATCACCAGCGTAATAGTGTTTAACCTCACCATCGGAGTAGCTGAACCAGACGTCAATATAATTAAAAATCTGGCCAGGTATTTCCAGAATTTCCAAAGGTTCGCCAGATAGTTGAACCGGAAGAGTTGTTCGTAGCCATGCTTCTTTCCCAAGGCGACTAACAGAGGCAGGAGGATTCAAAGCCTGGAAGGGACCCGGTGGGTGCTTCCGGAAGAAGTCTTTAGCTGCCAGCGAATCCCACGGGGCATACAAAACTTCAAAGGAGGCGGTGATATCCTGTGAGGGATGACTGTCGGCTGTGGTAGAAGGTATCCATATCAGAAACAGTAAAACGACGGCGCCAGCCGCCATTTTAGCAAATTCTTTGAGACTAATGGAAACCCGACAGTCAACGAAAGCGGATGGTGACAAAATAATGCATTCCCGCATGGATTGTATTGAATTTACAATTTAGCAGAAGAGTGCTGACAAGTTAAGGGCTGCGTAAGGCGGAATAGATGTCCTGTTTCTGGCTGCTTAGTTAACGGCATTCATAATGTTGATGTAAAGCGTGAGTTTTTGTCCAGGTTGTATATATTTCGCCATATTCACCTGATTCCATTTGACGATATCTTTAACCCGAACGTTAAACTTATCCGCTATGCGAGCGAGTGAGTCGCCATTTCTTACGTTGTAGCGAATTTTCTTCGTGACGGCTGCTCTTTTCCCTGGGAAAGAACTCTTGGGTTCTTTTGTCCAGACACTTAGTTTTTGCCCCGGTTGCAAGGTGTCTTTAGGTGCAATGCCATTCCAGTGTGCCAGCTTGGACACCGTGACTTTGTATTGTCTTGATATAGTCCAGAGGCTTTCGCCGTTTTTCACGCGATGAAATAACTGCTGGCTATTGCTGCCACCGGTCCGGTTTTTGTGGATAGATTGAAGTCGTTGATCGGCGCTGAGTGAGTAATGTTGACCATTTTCTGATGCCATAGGGATCATTAACGGTTGCCCTGCCTTGATCATATTGCCGCGGATATTGTTTATCTGTTTGATGGTATCTGCACCGGTGTTAAATCGTTTGGCTAATAATAACAATGAATCCCCGGTTTTAACGGTGTAGCGTTGCCAATGCATTCTCTGTGTCGGCGGCAGCTGTTTGATTTCGTCGGTGAATAATGCTTCATTTTCCATGGGCACTAACAATCGGTGAGGGCCGTTGGGCGACGTTGCCCAGCGATTGAAACCGGGATTGAGTCGGTACAATTCGTCAATGCTGATGCCTGCCATGGTTGCAGCCTGCGCCAGATCAATTTGGGAATGGGTATCGACCTCGGCGAAGTAAGGTGCGTTGGGCACGGTATGTAGCTGTATATTGTAGCGTCGGGGATGGGAGACTATCTTAGCGAGGGCTAACAACTTGGGCACATAGGCGCGAGTTTCTTTGGGTAAATCCAGCGACCAAAAATCGGTGTCTTTGCCCCGTTTTTTGTTTTTCCTTATCGCCTTGTTGACATTACCTTGGCCAGAGTTGTACGCCGCCAACGCGAGCAACCAATCGCCGTCATAGTAGTTGGCCAGTGTTTCTAGATAGTGGATAGCCGCGTCCGTAGATGCGACGACATCGCGTCGTCCGTCATACCACCAGTCCTGGTCTAATTTATATATTCGGCCAGTGCTTGGAATAAACTGCCACATTCCCGAAGCGCGCCCATGTGAATAGGCAAAAGGATCGTAGGCACTTTCTACAATAGGAAGGAGTGCGAGCTCAAGAGGAAGGCCACGTGCCTCCAGTTTTTTTGTTACGTGATAGATATAACGTTTTGACCGTTCACTGACGCGAGCCATATAGGCCGGGTTTCTCTGAAACCAGTTAAACTCAGAGTCCAGTCGCGGTTGTTCAATCTGCCAATCCATTTCAAAACCCAGGCGCAAACGCTGCCATATTGTCGTTGGGTTTGCCCATACAGGTTCTGTTGCCGCGGGCTTGATGGGGGAGTGGAGGCAGTAGTAGGGAGAGCCAAAGTCGGTAAAGTATTCCCATGGATCGTTGTCGACTAGCTGATTGGCAGATTCGTCGGTTATGGTGATGGGGGCAACAGAGGACTGCTGATTACTCGTGGTGCTTAGTTGCGAAACAGTGTCGGTGGGCTGACATGCAATCATAAGGCATGAAATAGAAAATACTTTAAATGATTGTTGTAACCTATTGATATATTTATAGTTCATTCGGTATCGATCTGTATAAATTGAAATGACAGGCTGCGGATTGGCGCCTGTAGCGGGCTGTCAGTTATTCGTGACGTGGGCGTGGTTAACTAGAAACTATCTTTCCAGTGTCGCACGGTAGTGAATACAGCGACTTCGCTATGACAGCTGTCGCCACCCTGCCGTTTTGCACTTTCAATAACGGTATCTTCTGTACATCGGACAAAGGGGTTTGTTGCAAGTTCAGTGGCTAGAATGGAGGGAACCGTTGGGATGTTGTCTTTACGGCGTTGTGTGTCGGTGAGAATGCGTGTGTTTAGCGCGCTATTGTCGGGTTCGACGGCATGGGCAAATGCCAGATTGCTAAGTGTGTATTCGTGGGCGCAGTATATTTTGGTAGCGGGAGGGAGCGCCGCTAGTTTGTGTAAGGAGTTCAGCATCATGGCGGGATTGCCTTCAAATATTCTACCGCAGCCGCCAGCAAACAAGGTGTCACCACTGAATACGACCGGATGCCCGTTACCTGCATCTTGGCAATAAAGAGCGATGTGATCAAGGGTGTGTCCAGGTACTTCCAAAATAGTGAAGTCCAGGCCAAATAGTGACATGGAGCTCTGTTCGTCGAGTCGATGAGTAATCGCTGCTATTTGATCGTTTTTTGGACCATAAACCGGAATGTCGCGGTTTTTTGTTAGCTGCTCTATGCCGCCGGTGTGATCGAAATGATGGTGGGTAATCAGAATGGCGGCTAGCTTCAGCCCTCGGGACAACAGAGCGTCCTCGACCGGCGAGGCGTCGCCAGGATCTACTACCGCAGCTTCGCGGCTCACGTCATCGTAAATACACCAGATGTA
>CAYNZI010000106.1:0-1813 GCA_964401565.1 uncultured Spongiibacteraceae bacterium | reverse complement strand
GTTTGCCTTAACTATGGATTAATAGCCAATTTCAGTTAAGATAATTTCGGTAATTTGCGCAGGGTAAATTACTAGCCGCGGAACCAATAAACTATGTTTAACCGTTGGAAAAAAAGGCCGTATAGTCACGCATTATTATTGGCGCTTGAGCAGTGGTTCGATACTGATCGGGGGGCTAGGATCTTGCACCAGCAGCAAGTATTACTCGATGAGGTATTGGGTGCCAGTTTTGGGTATCATTTGCTCCAGTTGAGTATAGATTCGCGGCCGCGCTTATTTCGCGACTGCAGGGTGCAATATAAATATCGCGCTCACCCTTCGGCAACATCGGCAGATGTGCGCAGTGAATTTGAAGAGCTACCCTTCGCCAATGAAAGTCTCGACCTAGTCATTGTTCATCATGTGCAAGAGTTTATCGATAATCCGCATCAGCTTTTACGGGAGATTCATCGGGTTGTTGTTCCTCATGGTAGGGTAATCGTTATTGGTTTTAATCCCTGGTCTCCGCTGGGGATGTTCAGCCGTATTGGCCACTGGCTGCCCGGCTCGATATGGCATAATCACTTGATCGAAGTAGGGCGAATGCAGGACTGGTTGGCCTTATTAGGATTTGAGGCCTCGGTCAAATACTATGGGCATCACACTCCCAATGTATTAAATAAAATAGACCAGACTTGGCTGGCCCGGCTATTGAAACGTTGGCCCTTCGGCAGCTTTTATGTTGTTTCAGCGATAAAGGAAGAGCTCACAATGACGCCGATCATACCTCGCTGGAAACAAACAACCAGAGGCTTCTCAGGTTTGGCGCCTATCAAGACTGGCGCCATGGGTAGCGCTGGCATGAAACGGAAAACAATGGCATCGCACAGTAGAAAAGAGGAAATTTCTTGAAGCAAGTAGAAGTATTTACTGATGGCGCTTGCCGTGGCAATCCTGGTCCTGGCGGCTGGGGAGCGTTGATACGCTTTCAGGGCAAGGAAAAAGAACTCTATGGTGGTGAAACAACCACAACCAATAATCGTATGGAGCTGACCGCTGCGATTGAGGGGCTAAAAGCGCTTAAACAAGGCTGCGCTGTGGCTCTGACTACTGACTCCCAGTATGTACGTAAAGGGGTCACTGAGTGGATGGATAACTGGAAAAAACGAGGCTGGAAAACCGCCGCTAAAAAACCCGTAAAGAATGTCGATTTGTGGCAGCTACTGGACGAGCAGGCCGAGCGTCACCAAGTCGCGTGGCATTGGGTTAAGGGGCACAGTGGCCACCGAGAAAACGAAATAGCTGACCAACTGGCCAACCGGGGAGTTGATGAGCTTTGAGCGCTTATCATTTAACACCCAATGAATAGATTGAATGATGGAGAGCATTTGTGAGACAGGTTGTACTAGATACAGAGACTACCGGCCTTGAGCCGACCCAGGGCCATAGAATTATTGAAATTGGCTGTGTTGAGTTAGTCGATAGAAAACTGACTGGAAGGCACTATCACCAATATATCAATCCGAACCGTGATATTGATGCCGGCGCGATGGAGGTTCACGGAATTACCAATGAATTCCTGGCTGACAAGCCGGTTTTTACTCAGGTTTTCCAGGAGTTTTTGGATTTTGTAAAAGGTGCGGAGTTGATTATACACAACGCGCCGTTTGATATCGGTTTTATCAATAGTGAGTTCAAATTACTGGATTCCAAAAGCCCGGGGAAAATGGATAGTTATTGCCGTGTAGTCGATACACTGGTGATGGCTCGACAGAAGCATCCGGGCCAGCGAAATAGTTTGGATGCCCTCTGTTCCCGTTATGAGGTGGATAAC
>CAYNZI010000105.1:0-7505 GCA_964401565.1 uncultured Spongiibacteraceae bacterium | reverse complement strand
AAAGTCAGGTCGTGATCGATGTTCACGACCTGTCAAACCTCGAAAGGCAGCAGATTCTTTACAACCACTTGAAGCTCGGGAGACAACCCGCTGCCTTTTGCTCTTCAATAAAGCCGTATCTTGAGTACATTGCGGCACATTCGCGCTTTATTCCGGAAACAGCGCGCCGCATCGCGGACCCTTTATTTACTAAAAGTCTCTATTTGAGTGAATATCATTTGGGCCAATTTGTAGATAAGCGCGAACAGCTTCTTCTTGAAGTTATCCAAGGCCTAGATGTTAACGACAAGGCCGCGCTCGGCTTGATCTACATGAGAAAAGATCATCTCGAAAGCCCTATTACACTACAGAATTCTGAGCCTCAGGCATTAGAACGACTCGGCAGCACGTTAGGGGAATGTATCACTGCACTAACCGCACTCAACGGCAGTCTTGTAACGCACATGCAGACTGATGACCAGCCCGTATGGCGTTTTAAACACCCTACTATTGGAGATGCCTACGCGACAACATTAGCCTTCAGCACTGACTTGCTGGGGATTTTCTTAAGTGGAAGTTCAACTGAAAACCTGCTATCACAGGTTACATGCGGTAATGTTGGCATCGAAAAGGCCGTTGTTGTTCCCAAGTCATTATTTTCAATGATGATAGATCGGCTGAGTGATTTCTCGGAGAGTGACAAATATAAGGTGCAACTTCTGTCGTCATGGAGCGCAAGATGGACGCTTGACAGATTCCTTGCTAATCGCTGCTCGAAAGAATTTTTGGCGATGTATCTCACGCAAGATTCGGAAATTTTACAGCGTATATCTGAGCCTAGCGCAAGTCTAAGCTTTGCTCCCGAAGTTGACCTTGTTGTACGTTTATATAAATTTGATCTTTTTCCCGAGGATAATCGAAAGAAATTTATTGAGACAGTCAGAAATTATGCCACTGGCGGGGAAGACTTATACGCCTTGGGCGACTCCAGTATAAGAAACGTTTTTACTGGTTGTGAGTTTGATGAATTGGTGGAGGCCGTACGATGCGACCTGCTACCTAATCTGGCAGATGTGCGGAAGAATGTTCAGAACAGTTATGATTCTTCTGAGGAGCCGGATGAACACATGGAAACTATGCTCGAATCTCTTAACATACTTAAGAATCAATTCAGCGAAAGTGAAGATGCAGATGCAGATGCAGATGCAGATGCAGTCAAGATTATTGAGCGCGAGCTAGGACTCGCAAATGAGTGGGTTGCGGAATCTGATTCCCCAGAACCGAAAGTCAGCCCACGCTCCTTTGGAGCCGTAACTCCCTCTGAGGTAAAACACGGCACTAGAAGTATTTTTGATGATATTGACGATGATTAGCTAGGAGGTTTACTGGATTCTCGCGATACCTCGTTATTTTACTGGAGTTGTGAAGAAGCGAAGCCCAGTTAACAAGCAAGTCAAAACGACCGCTATCACGCTTGCTTACGGCGTTGATAGGGCAATTGAACGACAGCTTTTTCTGGTTTTTTAAGGGTTTCGGTAATCCCCCCGGAAAATACTGCCTGCTTTCAATCTAATAGCAGGTAGTATTCAACCTAGACTAACGCATCATTAATTTATATCGACTTAAGATTTACCTTCTACAAACTAAGCTATTCAATCATACGATCAGCAACAACAAACACCGCCTCCAGCTCCGAGCAATGCTGAGATTTCATGATTTCAGCCCGCTGCTGTTTTTCATGCTTCTCCGTCATAGCCAGTGCTAAAGCCAAAGGCGGAGGCACATTTCTAAACAGACACTGAAGATTATCAGCGAGCACCACACCTTCGGTATAATTCCCCGGCTCTTTTCTGGCAGCGCGAAGCATGCCCTTCTGCTCCTCCGTCAGATCTTTGAAACGGGAGATTTGTTCAATCTCCTCTTTTGGGCAGACCATAGCAATCCACCACTCAAACATGCTGAGCAGCTTTTTCGAGGCATCCGGAAAATCTTCCAGATTTTGTGTCGCCAACCACAACCAGGCACCCAACTTGCGCCACATTTTTACGATCTTGACTAAAAAAATGGAGAGTAAGGGATTGGTGGTGATCAAATGTGCCTCGTCGCCTAGCACAAAGGTCGGGCGATGGTCGTATTGCTCTCTTTCCACGACGCCGTTGATCTGATTCATTAGCCCCATAAAACCCAAGGCTAGCTGGTCTTCGTAGCCTTCATTGGCTAGCAGCCCCATTTCCATAATGGTGACATCGGCCTCTGGCCAAGCCTTACCAACGCGATTAAAAAAGTGCCCAGCCGTGCCTGAACAATACAGAGCCATCGCATCGGCCATATCTTTGGCTCGCTCTCGACGCTTGGGTGTGCTGGATTCATCCCGCGCCAGTTTATTCATTGCGCCAACCACATCCTCGGTTAACACGATTTCCTGACTGCCCGTCGCCTGTTTGTCTTCCGCCGCTAAGATGATCGCTTTTCGAATCGTCAGTCGATCCGCCCGTGTCATTAGTGCCTCTTCCTTGCTATCGCCACCGGTAATCATTATCCGGGCTTTTAGCTCCATCTCACCTAATAGATCGCGCTCTTCGTCATCATCACTGCTATCCGAAGCATCTAACGATAGCTCTTCATTGGCTGATGGCTCTGCATCAAAAGAAGCTTGCTGCGCAATTTCTCGCTTGAGCATTTCATAAGCATCGGCAAAGGGAGGCAAGCTAACATCCTCCTTTGGATGGAGGGTAACTTGATTGACGCTCAAACCAAAGTATTTGCAATAATCTCCAAAGAGTTTAAATGAGCCTCCTTTTTCGATGATGTAAACACGGGCACCGTAAATCGCTACGATCTGCAACAGGACATAGACCATCAAAGCCGATTTACCCGATCCAGGAGGCCCCAACACCAAACCGAAAGCATTCTTGGCCCTATCCAGTTTATTCAACGGATCAAAGGTCAGCGGTTCACCACCGCGATTGAAAAAAACCATACCGGGATGCCCGGTGCCACGGCTGCGACCATAGAAGGGTAATAGTCTGGCCAGATCACTGGAAAACATGAGGCGGCTTTTACGGTTAATCTGTTCCCGTATCGGCTCATAGTTCATCGGCAACTGCCGAATATAGGTATCCAGTGGTAACAATTCATCCTTTTCTCGAATGGGGTGCAGGCCATTAGCCAACAACAAGGCATTGGCTTCATTGGTTTTCTTTTGTAAATCTGCCAGCGAATCACCACGAGTGAACAGCGTTATGACGGTAGGCAGCAGGTAGTCGCCGTGGGACATCCATTTCAACGCTTCCTTGGCATCCTGCTCAGCGGCCATCGCCTCAGCCGTTTCGCCCTTGGCAGCATTGAGCACCTGCACTACGTGGTTTTCTACCAAATCCTGTGGTTGAAGTGTTAGGCATATGGAAAGCACACTGCCTTCAGGCAACTTATCGAATAGCGCATATAAATTATCGCCAACCTGTCGCTCGCCGGTAAAATGGCCAGGGAATGGCTTGCGCCTCAAAGCATCAACGGTAATGGCACGATGAGGCAGATCGTCAAACCACCAAACACCGTGTTCTTTGTCAGACTCCGGCTGCGTCAAAAATAATAATTCGGATAAGTCATGACTAAATACCTGGTCCTTTTTTTCAGGCAAGGGCAGTAAATCAATCAATGCATCAAGATCACCCTGAACCACGTCCGCCTTGGGGTTAAACCAGCGCAGTAACCACGCATAGAGATCACCGTCATCACAACGGCGGGTGCCAATCCCGCTGGCCATCATCTGCGTAACAAAGCGCTCTGCGACCTGGTTAATCTCCGTAACGGGATCGACAAGTTCGTTATCATTGGCCTCACGCCGCCGGTAAAGAAATACTCGCACTCGGCGTACTTTACCCCGCCAATTACCACCCGTTACCGTGGTATCGTCAAAAATCCCTGTGCTCCGAGTCATGCGCTTAAAATGCCGCTGCATACGCCCTACAAAATTCTTAGCAAGAAGACGATGCTCATCGGTCTGCCTGCAATGTTCTTCAACATAGCTATCAAGGGAGCGCGATAATACCGAGAGTGAATCCTCATCCGAAACAAAACACTGCAGGACAAAGGGGTTATCATGTGCTGGGATGGTATGGTTAATACAGGTTTGAATATTATCCTGCACTTCTTGTAGAAAACTGGACGATCGTGCTTCGGTGGAGACACCGGTAATTTCAAACATCGCGGCAGCACTATATCCATCTTCAAGCGTGAAGGTTTCAGAGACCTCGTCGTAGTCCACCCAAGGTAACCAGTCACCCAAGGAGGCTGGGCGACGATAGAGCTGATCGACATCATTATCAGTCACCACGGATGATTTTTTTGATGATTTAAATATCATGACTATTCCCACCCTCCTTGTTCACCCGGAGCAGCAATATGGCTCTGGGTATACAGCCGAAAAAATGTGCTGTAACCCGGCACGGGATTTCCTGCTACGGTCAAATGTTTGAATACATACATACTCAAAGTAGGATTAGGCAACCACATAAAATCACCCTCGTTCCGTTCCGAGTTTTCACTGGCAAGGCGATTAGGTTTAGCCAATTCTACATCGTAATACTTACGAAATTTATCATCGTGAATACTCTTCATTGACGGCATATCGCTGCCAAACACCTTCTCTTTTGACGTAGCACAAGCCGACAACAGCCCGCAGTTAATCCAAATCACGGTTAGTATGAGCATCTTCCTTCGCATAGCGTAATCTCCTTGCAATCGAACTTTTATCCAACAGTAAACTGCGATCCAAGTGGACAGAGACCGCCGCACCAGGATTCACCACTACCGCGTCAAAACTCTGTTTTTGCCTCGCCAACAACCAACCGCTGACTTCATCGGTTGCTGACTGCACGGCTTTACCAGCCACCAATTTATTAATGTCGCCTACGACCGTATCTGTGGTTGATCCGGTTAACGACGACGTTTGGCGTTGTTGTTGCGCTTCAGCAAAGGCTGATCCCGCCGCACCTAACCCAGCTAGGCCAACACGCTGAGCTATAAATGTCGGGGCATTGGTCACAAAGCGCCCCGCGACACAGGGCACGCCACTAGGGTCAGAGATATAGCCCAGGGGCTTTCCCTGGCTATTGTGATTAACGATAGAGCCATCTTCAAAGATAAAGGTGGCCGAAGTTAAACGAGCACTGACACAGGAAAGGTTCCAGTCACCAAAACCGAGGCCACTAAAAATCATGCCTTCGACTTCTGGCATATCATGGCCATTGGCTAACAGGTTATCTTTGCCAATATAGATTTTGACCGGATAGGGATCGGGAGTCTGCCCTTCTACGGGGATACGGCCAATCAATGCCGTCAGTGCCACCCCGTCCGTCAGTGTTGCATCTTTTGGCAGGGTATAAACTGGCTCTACTACTATCTGTTTTTTCTTCTGAGAATCCTGGCCTTTATTATTCGACCGCTCCGTATTAGGCGAACGAGGTAACAGGCCCGTAAAGCGGCCCCCCTTACCCTCGCTGCTTTCAGGCTCTACATAATCAATGGGGTTATACCAGGCTCCCTGGCTAGGGTTAACCGGCATCAGGCTTTGGCCATCAAAGCCAAACCCGACCGGAAGCCCTTCCTGATTCAGCGCGCCGATGTTGTTTGGCTTTGCGTCCTTTCTAAAGTCAGTTAGCTCACGCTTTAATTCGCTAAGATTCTGTTGCAACGAGTTTATGGTTAGCTTAGTTTCATTCAGGGTTTCCTGCGCCTGCTTATTTGCTGCTTCCAACCTTATTACTTTTTGTTGATTTTCCAATACCTTGGCCATATTGTCCTTGGTGGAGGCATTTAGCGTGTCGGCCTTTTTTACCGCCTCACGGGCATAGGCCTGCAGCGCTTTAATGGTATCGGTTTGTGTGTCGCCATCCCTTGGCTTAACCTTTGGATCGTATCCCGGCATCTGCTCAACAGGCTGAAAAGTTTCTTGCCGCTCAGAACACATCACCAATGACAAGCAACCGATGGCCAGTGACACCCCGCCAATCAACAGGGGATTCATTCGCTTTTCAGCCATTATGTCGCTCCTGCTTATTCTGCGTTCCCTGTGCTGGCTCTTGTTTATCCTCTTGCCTGCCTTGCAAAAACAGATTCAGGCTTTCCAGAAAGGACTGACCTGAAATCAGGTACAAAGTCGTTGTGTCATTTTCACCACCGGCAGACGCCAAGTGGTCATGCTGCACGGATGCCGACAGCCAATCTCCGCGAATACCCCGGCTCAGATCTAGCTCTTGAGGGGATGTTGATGTTTTAAACTGTAACTGCAAAGGGGTTTTCGAGCTGTTAGTCAACCTAACGGCGGTCACCGTTAAGCCATTGCCCTGCCAGGATGCAACCGGGATGGCTTTCACTAACCCGCCTCGAATCAATGGCACCGGCGTTGATACTTCGAGTGAAACACGTTTAATCTTACTATCACCACCGAGCAAGCGTTCCGGTGCATACAATTGCTGTGCAGCGTAACGCGTCAAACGAATACGCCAGTCTTCCGAGCGGCTAGGCGATTCGTTGTCTTTACTGCGATTTCGAACACTCTCCGCTATCATCACAATCAGTTCATCACTGACCGCCTTTAAATCACTGGCCGTCACATCCAACAAATAAACCTGTTGATCATTCAACGCTTGAACACGAACACGCGTTTTAGGAAAAGATTCCAAGGCTTTGATATAAACGACGCCGTTAGCCGCAAGTGCCGACACTTTGTGCTTAATACTATCCGGCAGCCAATAACGCACTTCGTCGGGAAAATGAATAATGCGTTCACGGCCGATTTGAATTTGGACACTTATAGGGCGCTTGTCCCAGACTATACGTTCCGGCGCATCCGCTGTGGCCGACACATTGGCGACGATGAGCACGAAACTCAACAACCATCGAGCAAGCTGGCATCGCCCCAACAACTCTCCCTCCATTAAACAATCAACAAGCTTTTTCATAATTCACCTCCAGATCGTCGGAAGGGTTTACTGATCTCATCGTCGTCTAGCAGCACCGGGCGCATAGCTTCGTTACAGGCCAAAGCCAACCCCCAGGGATTGACCTCCTTATCAACATCAAAGCGAACAATGCGCAGGGGATAACGCAGTAAGACATCCTTAACCGGATGGCCACCTATCGACTCCACAAGATTGACATCAAGCCAGGTTTTCCAGGCGCTGCCGGTTTCAAGCTCAACACGCTGGCGGGTATACGACTGCCCCAGGATTTCCTGCACTGAACGCACCCGTTGGCGCAACTCGCCCAAGCCCTGCTTGGTATTCATATCCGCTTCAAGCGCTGCCCGGCAGCCCGGCGTAAGAAAACCCTGCAAGGTATATATCTGCTTTGGATAATCCTTTTCACCGTCACTCGGCCAGCGATTCAACTGCTGAAAAATGTAATAGGCAAAGGTATAAACCAGTGGCGCAGGCACCTTATCAAACTGAGTGACCATGCCCTGTGTTAAATCAGGCGGGATATAAAGCCGCCGCGTTTCCTGCAACAGGCCGTTGCGCCAC
>CAYNZI010000104.1:0-7588 GCA_964401565.1 uncultured Spongiibacteraceae bacterium | reverse complement strand
AACCAGCTCACAGCCGTTGGTAGCGACAATTCTTTCTACTGATTCAGCGCCTGCCTCTGTCCCCGAAGGTTACTTGAAGCTTCATCTCTTGTCTCATCGGTTGGTCAAACCTCATGGCGTTAATATCGACGGGTTGTTTGGTGTACTACCCAATGTTGCCTGGACCAATCAGGGTGCGGTAGATTTGGAAGAGCTTCCAAATTTGCAAATGACTACCAGATTACGGGGCGAGCAACTGACTGTTGACTGCGTCGACAAATTCCCGAAAATGACCAACTATGTGGTCCCCAAAGGTGTCCGTATTGCTCATACAGCAAGAGTACGTCTAGGCGCCTATATTGGCGAAGGCACCACGGTTATGCATGAAGGTTTCGTTAACTTTAATGCTGGAACTGAAGGCCCTGGCATGATTGAAGGCCGTATTTCCGCCGGCGTGTTTGTTGGTGCAGGGTCGGATCTCGGGGGGGGGAGCTCAACCATGGGGACACTGTCCGGCGGTGGCAACATCATTATTTCTGTCGGCAAAGAATGCTTGATCGGGGCCAATGCAGGTATAGGTATTCCACTGGGAGATCGCTGCATCGTGGAATCAGGCCTGTATATTACCGCTGGAACAAAAGTCATGCTGCTGGATGATACTGGGGCAATTACTGGTACCGTTAAAGCCCGGGATTTATCAGCCAAATCAGACTTATTGTTTCGCCGCAACTCAACTAGTGGTGCGGTTGAATGCCTAACCAATAAATCAGCTGTTGCATTAAACGAAGAGCTGCACGCCAACAATTAGTAGTCACCTATTTTAATGACACCATGAAAGAGCTCTCCCAAACGAGGGCTCTTATTGATTTCGGCCTCTATCGTATTGCAATAGGGGCTTCCTTCTACCTATCCTGTTAGAATTGATCAACTCTGCGATAGTAAAGGCCGCGTTTTTTATGAACACTTTATCCAACACCCAACAGCTGACTTTCGACTTGATTTCCAGGGAATCTCTTACCCCGGTTGATGCTGGCTGCCAGGAGTTAATGATTCGCCGCCTGGAAGTGATTGGCTTTTCAGTTCAGCAACTGCGCTTTGACGATGTTGACAATTTTTGGGCTGTAAAAGGAAATGACGGCCCAGTACTTTGTTTTGCCGGTCATACCGATGTTGTCCCAACGGGACCCGAAGCACAGTGGCAAAACGCTCCTTTCTCACCCACCATCAAAGACGGTATGTTATACGGTCGTGGCGCAGCTGATATGAAAGGCAGCCTCGCAGCCATGGTCACTGCCTGTGAACGTTTTGTCGCCTTGTACCCCAACCACAAAGGTCAAATAGCCTTTCTTATTACCAGTGATGAAGAAGGTATCGCTATCAATGGCACGGTTAAGGTCATGGATTGGCTGGAGCAGCAACAGCAGTCTATCGACTGGTGTATTGTCGGCGAACCTTCATCTACGACACAGGTTGGTGACGTTATTAAGAACGGGCGAAGAGGCTCGTTGGGTGGAGTATTAACGGTTAAAGGAATTCAGGGGCATGTGGCTTACCCCCATCTTGCATCAAACCCCATTCACGCAGCAACCCCTCCATTAGTCGAATTGGCCAGTGAACAATGGGATCAAGGCAACGCGTTTTTTCCAGCAACGTCTTTTCAGATATCAAACATCAATAGCGGAACTGGCGCAACAAACGTCATTCCTGGAGAGCTGGAAGCTGTATTCAATTTCCGTTTTTCCACCGAACTTACTCAGAGCGATTTGCAACACCGAACAGAAGTTATCCTCGATAAGCACAACCTCGACTATGATTTGAAATGGTCATTAAGCGGCCAGCCTTTCTTAACCTCTGAAGGAGCCCTGATTGAAGCCACTGTGGCTGCAATTAATGATGTAACTGGGCTGAAAACTGAATTGTCTACGGCTGGAGGAACATCTGACGGTCGATTTATAGCACCCACTGGCACCCAGGTTGTTGAATTGGGCCCCGTCAACGCCACCATTCATAAGGTCGATGAATGTGTTCGGGCAAGTGACCTCGACACGTTATCAGACATTTATGAAGGCATACTCGTCAGGTTATTGGGTTAATTACAGAAAGAGGAATACAACATCACCAACAGGACAAGGTCAGACATAATAACGAGAATCAAAGAACTCATTGGCGACCAAAGGAAGACACTGAAACTGTTCGCCCTGGGTGCATTGCTGTTCTTCATTGGTATCGGTGGAATTCAATGGGCAAGCTACAATCTTGAGCCCTCACTGCGGCAAGAATATTACGTACTTGCCAGCGCTATCGTGGCAGGCTGTGGATTTCTTACTTCTATTACCGCTCAAATATTTCTGATCATCGATCGTTTTCAACGTATGGGTAAGCAGGGCTAACAAAATATTGCCTGTCTGTATCTAATCTATTCCCGAATGACTGGACAAAAAAAGGGTGCTTGTTATTCTTCGATCTCTGTTTTCATAACAGCAACAACACGACGGTTAGCGCTCCGACCTTCAGCTGAATTGTTATCCTGAATAGGGCGGGCTTCGCCGTAGCCTTTTGCACTCAAACGCTTGGCATCGATATCAAAGCGATCAACTAACACATTCATGACCGCATCAGCTCGCTTCTGGGACAGCGCTTCGTTGTATTTTGCATCGCCTGTGTCGTCAGTATGACCTTCAATGACGCTGGTGACACCCGCAAATTTTTTCATAAATTCAGCAACTTTACTAATTTCAGCATTGTAATCCCCTTCGACGACACTGGAATTGGATGCGAAATTTACATTGAGGGATACTTCCTCAGTACGCGTCAATACAAATTTACAACCACGCTCATCAACCTGCCTACCAGTGGGTGTGTCGGGACACGCATCCTTATAGTCAGCAACACCATCATTGTCCGTATCCAACACACAACCGCGCGCATCAACAGCAGCACCGGCAGGAGTCGCTGGACACTGGTCATTCGAATCGGATACTCCATCGCTATCCGCGTCTCCGTCTACAGCCACTGTAGCAGGCTTACTTTGACCGCCGAAAGAATAGCTAAGTCCTACTGTGAGTAGGTTATCAACGGTATCGTCATCAATACCGTAGATCAATTTAGCATCCGCCTTAACCGACCAGTTCTGGTTCAACGCATATCTGAAACCCATACCCACATCGAATTGTGTTTCGTTATCGGTGCGAGAGTTACCATCAAACTCCGCATGGCCTATACCTGCCGCCGCATATGGACTGATCTTTCCCGTTTCTTCGAAATAATAAAGACCATCAATACCATATTGGGTTAAATCCACATCGCCAGTGCCGCTACTCCGACCACCGATGTTTTCAAAGCCAGGTGACGAATCCATGACTCGAAGTTCAGCTGCCCAGTTTTTTCCATAGCGATACTCAGCTCCAAGCGATATGAGCCCTTCACCATCCAAGCCTCGACTATTGTCGAAGCCCTGGTAGCCAACAGCCGGGTTAATTGACCATTGACCATCGTGCGAGTCTGCGTTAACTGCAACAGCTGTTGCCAAGCCAGCTGCCAGCAATAATAAATTTTTGTATGACATCAATTGTGTCCTCCAGAGAGCGTGAAATTGCAAAGCATTGTACCGAAAAATTAACGCTTTCAATAGAACAGGCTTACTTATCTTTCCAGGGCCGTTACCAGCCCATAGTTTTCTTTACAAAGGGTACAGTAAGGCGACGCTGGTGCTTCAGTGATGCGGTATCCAGCGTATCCAAAACCGAAAGCAGGAACTGAGTATCACGACGACATCGACTATAAATATAGTGGGCAACTTCGTCACCCATCAACAGTCCTCGTCGTTCAGCACGCAATTTTATTGTTGCCGTGCGCTGATCATCACTCAAGTTTTGCAGCTGAAAAACCGCGCCCCAACTTAGTCTAGAAGCTAGATCCAATAACTCAATATCCAGTTCCCTAACAGCACAGCGCCCACTGATTATTAAAGGTATGTGCGCATCGGAAAGCCTATTGAACAAATGAAACAATTGTTGTTGCCAAGCATCGCTGTCTACAACCGCATCGATATCATCAAGGCAAATCAACGACTGGTGATCCAGCCCCTCGAATAATTCCTCTGGGGGATATTCCCTTAACTCGGCTAATGGTAGATAGATCGCATTCAATCCACTTTCATCGGCCTGATGACAAGCAGCTTGCAGCAGATGGCTACGGCCACTCCCCTCTTTGCCATAGAGATACACATAGCGCTCGCCACCATTCAGCTGCTTGCGCAACGTGTCCAACAAGAGTGCATTATTTCCTGAATAGAAATTATCGAAAGTAGCATCATCGCGAAGCTGGACCGCAAGTGGAAGTTGTTCGTACAAGTTGTTCATTGATACGTTGATTTCAGTTTGGTCAATATCGTTAGTCTTCTGCGGTATAAACCGCACTGTCTTTGTAAGTACGGTGGGCGTGCCGCAACAATACCATAATTATCGCCGCCGCCGGGAGGGCGAGCAATATTCCCGAAAATCCAGCCAACTGGCCACCGGCCATAATCGCAAATATCACGGCGACAGGATGTAACCCTATTCGGTCTCCTACTAACAATGGCGTCAACACCATGCCTTCCAGCAGCTGACCAACAGCAAATACAGATGCCACACCTATTAGGGGCATCAAGTCGTGAAACTGGAACCACGCAGCAATGCTTGCCGCGGCAATACCCACAAAAAACCCCATATAAGGGACTATACTGGCAAGACCCGCGATCAACCCTAGAATAAGCGCCAAATCCAAACCAACAAAACCCAGCCCCACGGTGTACATAACCCCCAAAGCAAGCATAACCAACAGCTGCCCCCTAATAAATGCACCGATTATTTCGTCACATTCATTGGCCAACTTAACGACAGTGGGTTCGATCGACCTCGGTAGCAAATCACGAATATGGGACATCAAAATATCCCAATCTCGCAATAAGTAGAATGTAACAACAGGGATCAGCACTAGATTTGCCAACCCAGCAATCAGCGCCATACTCGAACCCGCAATTTTTACCCAAACCTGTCCCAGCATACTTCCCGCTGTCGTCCAGTTCTCGCTGATGGCTGCTTTGAACTTTGTAATGGGTAAACTTCCCTGTGGCAAGTCGAGCTTTTTCTGCAGCCATGGTACGAGCGTTTGTTGCAACTGGTGTAGCCACTCGGGAATTTTATGTGCCAGTAGGTCGAGCTGACGACCAATAAGCGGAACCGTCAACAATAACGCAATAGCCACCAGTAAAATCAACGCTGAGAAAACCAATGTTACAGATAGAGTGCGCCCCATACCTCGTGCTTCTAATCTATCCGCCAACGGATCTCCTAAATAGGCCAATAGCCCTGCGACCAAAAACGGCGTCAAAATAGGTTCAAGCAGAAAAAACAGTGCGATGACAATTACCGCGACTATGAGCATCCATACGCGTTGTTTATCGTTCACTATAGGATTTCCTGTGTTAATCTTTCTCGGGTTTTTGGGTACAACATGTTCAAATTCTCGTCGTCATTAGTGATCTTATATCGATGGCCAACGGAAACTCAGATCAATTAAATCGGCATTTCGATCGTTAACTTTCTCAGTGGGCTGAAGCTTTCTATCCAGTGCTAACGCTTGCTCCAACTGGCTTAGTGAACCATCAGCAACTAACCGAATAATAATTTCATCACCTTCTATTTTAATAACATTTGCATGACGGATCGCCGAAACGGATTCCAAATAACGAATAGCGCGAGCGTACTCCACAAACTGATCGATTCCAACGAGTCGCATAATCACTCCATTATCCGCTATATCTACCGGTGCTATCGCATACTGGCCCGCTAAATCGTCGGCTATCACATCAAACGATGAGCCAATATACTGATCAGTTGTCTCTGCATCGCCATCAAACGCTATTTCGTCCACGCTATTGTTAAATAACCAACGGCCCAACCATGCACCATTTGTTAGTTTAGTCACGCGACCGAACAGTAAAGTGTCAGCGTGGTATCTCAGGGAGGCCGCTCTGGCTTTGTGACTATCCAGTTGCCACATATCATCCGGTGAAACGGCAACGCTATCCTCAAGATCAAGCGCCGGCAATCTCAATGTCAACCCGCGCCTGATTGCGTGAATACGTATCGCGTCGAATATATCAGCATCATCTTCTGCATTGATGAATCTCCGTCCATTAGTATCTTCAATGACCAGCCATAAAAGAATGGTTGGTCGGTTAGCCGACCAAAAGGGCAGCCCTGCATCGCGTAGTGTTTTATCGACCAATGCTGATTCAAACTCTAGTTCGACATACAGCTGCTCATCAATACCCTCTAATTTACGTTGATAACCAAATTGTTTGATATACCGACTAGCGCGGCGAACGGCCTCGCGAATTTCAGGTTGATCGACAATCTGAGAATTACCAGAGACTCGAACAAAAACAATCTCCAATGCCTCACGAGTGGCTGTGATCCGGTGTTTAGCCGATTGCGATTCGACAACTATAGACACATCATAAAGATCAGCGACCTGCTCAGCAAACACAACAGGCGACAGCGCCATACCCAGCAAGGTCGTCGCGATACAAAACACTATTTTCCAACGAAATAACAATTTGATAAGCCTTCATCCAATATCAATACAGCGCCCATTGTAACAATCTCCAGCCGATGACACATCCTCCTATACGTCATCATTCTTTCCAGTTAAAATAACGCCCCTTTTAGAGCCGCCCTCAACCATAGCCACCCGTGGCTACCACACGAGCTGAATGATCTATGAGCGCCAAAGACAGCAAAAAATCCCTGAGTTACAAAGATGCGGGCGTCGATATCGACGCAGGTAACGCCCTGATAGAGCGAATTAAACATGTCGCCAAACGTACTCGACGTCCCGAAGTCATGGCTGGACTCGGCGGATTTGGCGCGTTATGTGAGATTCCAAGCGGCTATAAGCAGCCTGTATTGGTCTCGGGGACAGACGGCGTTGGCACAAAATTACGCTTGGCAATGGATTTGGGCATTCACAATACCATCGGTATCGATTTGGTCGCTATGTGCGTTAACGACTTGATTGTCGCGGGTGCAGAACCCCTTTTCTTCCTTGATTATTACGCTACAGGAAAACTCGATATTGATACTGCGGCGGCCGTTGTAGAGGGTATCGGCACCGGCTGTGAAATCTCGGGCTGTTCATTGGTCGGCGGCGAAACTGCCGAAATGCCAGGAATGTACGATGGAGAAGATTATGATTTAGCGGGGTTTTGTGTCGGTGTCGCCGAGAAATCCGAGCTTATTGACGGATCAAAGGTACAACAAGGCGATGTATTAATCGGATTGGCATCATCGGGACCCCATTCGAATGGTTATTCATTGATTCGTAAAATCATTGAAGTTAACAATGCTGACCTGAATCAAACGATAGGCGACAGCACACTAGCCGAAGCACTGATTGAACCAACCCGCATTTATGTGAAACCGATTCTCTCCCTAATGAAAAACACCCAGGTTAACGCCCTATCCCATATCACAGGTGGCGGTTTACTGGAAAATATTCCCCGGGTTCTTCCTGCCAAAACTAAAGCGATAATAGACATCCAAAGCTGGCAACAAGCGCCTGT
>CAYNZI010000103.1:0-7595 GCA_964401565.1 uncultured Spongiibacteraceae bacterium | reverse complement strand
GGTCAATCAGACGAGGGAGCTTCTATTGAGAAGGCCGTAGAGGGTGCAGGTAGCTCAATTGGCGAGACTGCAGGCAGCTTGGAAAAGAGTGCGTCTGATGCGATGAGCTCTGCGGGAGACGTTGTTGGAGATACTGTTGATGCCGTCACTGATGCTGTTGACGATATTGCTGACGAAGCTAAAGAAATGGGTAGCGACATTGCTGAAGGCGCAGAAGAGTTAGGCAGTGATATAGAAGACGGTGCTGAAAGTGCAGTGGACAGCGCTAAAAGTTCTTTAGACGGACTAATGCAGTAGCCCACCTGATGTCTGTTCTTTGCCGTGGCCCGAATTGATGGCGGCGGCAAAGAGTTGCACTTTAGCTTTCTTGTATACAGGCTAGTGAGCCTTGTTCCGGCCTGATTTTGTCATGAAACCCCATCTTCTGGGAAGTAGATGTTTCCCCTCCTGAATCTATTCATCTAACTCACTGTGAGCGCTACTTTTTTCGCTGCGCTATACTGAATTCCTTTACTGTAGGTGGATACCAGTGCGCGGTCACCTTGCCAGTTGGCTATGGGTCCGGTGTCACTTTCATTGTCGAATTGATTGAAAAGCAATTGCATGCGCGTATCCAGCGTGGCGAGGGTCGTCACTTTCACCACGTTATCACAGCATGCTGAAAAGTAATCGGTTGCCAGGGATTTAAAGTCGTTAGACAGCGCTAACTGATTTATCAGTGACTGACTATAGAGCCAGCCGCTTAAGGCAAGCATGATAAATTTTGATTCGCTTTTCATGAATGTTTTTAATCGATCGCCTGGGATACAGGCGTTAGTTGAAATGCTCACTGCCGAAAACCGAGCAAAGCCCTGACTCATATCGGCAAGAAACGAAGGGGATTCACGATGGGATATGACAAGCCCTTTTTGATCAGTTTTCACCAGGGTCATGACGCGGTCATCATTATTACTTTTGGCGGTAACAATTAAGTAATCGACACTCTTCGATTGGGCAACCCACGACTTGGTTCCCGTTAAGGTTATGGTTTCAGCCGTCGTTGTTGCCATCAAGGGTGGGTTTTTGTCGGGATTGTGGCTATCTTCCGAGGCTGCGAATGCGGTCCAGCCGTCTTCAGGGGTTTCAGGAAACACATACCTCATTGCGGCCTGATACCCGGATATAAATACATAGGCCAAATTAGGGGCGTGGATCCCACCCTTTAAGGCCATCAGTGCCGGGTCCAAATGATTCATGCCTTCTGATTGCCAATAACGGTACCAGTCAGCTTCCTCTTTGCAGCGTATTATTATTGGCAGGCTATCTCGGTAGCCGTCTAAAAACGCACCCACATTCAAAACATTATTCGTCATATTATCCGGTTATTCCCAATGTGTCCTTAGCGTAGGCCGTGATGGCTTTGTAATCAGCTTTGCCGTTTGGCGCACGTCCCAAGGTGTCTTTAAACAGGAATTTTTTTGGAACTTTGTAGCTCGCTAAATGCAATTTAATCAAGCCTTTCAGTTCGTCTGCCGGTTTTTCATCACCTTCTATCACAGCTATGACAGCATTTCCCCACTTGTCATCGGGTACGCCTACGACCAAAGCATCTCGTATACCGTCAATAGATTTTATAACTTCTTCGACTTCTTCAGGATAAATTTTCTCACCGGCAGAGTTGATACAAACCGATCCGCGACCTAATAATGTTAAGGTGCCGTCAGCTTCAACGGTACACCAATCACCGGGTATCGAATAACGTTCTCCGCCAATGGTTTTGAATGTTTGGGCAGATTTTTCTTCGTCTTTAAAATAACCAAGAGGGATGTGGCCACCGCGAGCAATGTATCCTGGCACACCGCTGCCAGGAACAACTTCCCGTTCATCTTCAGTAAAGACTTTGCAGTTATCGCCGATAGCAAATTTTGCGGTAGCGGTTTCCAGTCCGTTTGCCATGATAGACGCTCCAAACCCTACGGCTTCGGACGCGCCAAATGAGTCGTTGAGAATAACATTTGGCATGTGCTGAAGTAATCCCAATTTAACTTCGCGACTCCACATAACGCCAGATGACGTGATGGCAGCCATATGGTCTAGATTATATTTACCCGGGTTTTCTTCCAGTTCTTTTAGCAGTGGTTTGCCAAAAGCATCGCCGACAATGGCCATAGTATTAACACCGTGTTTGACAACGGTACTCCATAATTCAGCGGGGTCCAGGCCGTGTTCGGAATCCATAGTGACAATTGCTCCACCGCCAAACAAAACGCTCAAGGAGGTAAACAGACCGGTACCATGCATCAATGGGCAGGCGGGTAACATTCTGACAGCCGATGGTTTCGCCTTGATTTCGGCGAGCGTACTTTCCAGTGTTGATAAGTCTTTACCCTGGAGTGCCGCGGCAGCTATGCCCAATGATCGGAATGTTTCGTGTGGCCACATGACCGCTTTAGGCATGCCGGTGGTGCCGCCAGTGTACAAAAAGAAAAGATCATCCCCCGAACGCTCAATAGCTAACGGGGCACCATCGCCTGAAGTCGCTAAGTCTTCATGTGAAAGAGCGCCTTCAACCAAAGGTTTTGTCCCTTCTGGCGTCACTTCGATATACAGTTTCACCTTGGGGAGGTTGTCTTTTAATGTGTTAATTTGATCCGCAAATTCTGATGAGAAGAAGATGACCGCAGCATCCGAGTTATCAAAAATATAGGTGAGCTCTTCTGCGGTATAACGGAAGTTGACGTTGTGATGAACGGTACGACTTTTGAATGCGGCGACAACTGCTTCACTGTACTCAGGGCAATTACGCATATAAACAGCGGCTTTGTCGTTGTAATTGACGCCGCGATCGAGTATCGCTTTTGCGACGTTATTCGTACGCTTATCGAATTGTCCCCAAGTGATGGTTCGATCGTTATGAATTAATGCTGGCGCATTGGGGTCGACGACAGTAGCGATACCGTCCAGTAGATCTCCGAGGCTAGTTCCCATGATTTTTCTCTCTTATTGTTTTCGTTATGTCAGTTATTATTATGACGCAGATTCGACAAGTTTGTCGTCAATCAAGCTATGCACCTTTTGGGCGCCAGCCATCTTCAAAAAGTAGTACGCCGCTTTCCAGTAGTGAATCAACTTCACTTTGGGGCTTGTTTAGCCTCTCGGCCAGTACTCTAGAAAAATCGAGTAGCTTTAGTCCTTCCAAAGGATACGCCATAAAATCAAAACCTTATTCTATCGTTGCAATCACACCTGGTTTGGCAGACGCGATAGTTTCCGCTTAGGGCCTGCCGGCAGCCGCTACCGCTACAGTAGTGGTTTCTATTTTTCCTGTCCGCTTACCCTGTAAAATCTCGGGGTTAGACTCTTCAGCGGTTAGTACGAAAAGTGTTTTACCGTCATGGCCACCTAGCATACAGGCAAAGGCATTGGTATCAACCGCCAGTCGATCGCTAATTTCTCCCCCTTCGAGTACTCGAATGACTTCATTGGTAGAAGGGGAGGCCACCCAAATCGCTCCCTCTGCATCCAGGCAAATCCCGTCGGGAACGGCGGGGCGTATATCTGCCCACAACCGTCGGTTTGATAAGCTCCCGTCGTCGGCAATATCAAAGGCTGTGAGGCATGCGCCAAATGTTTCTGCGACAATAATCGTCTTGTCATCGGCGGAGATAACCATGCCATTGGGAAACATTAAGTCAGATGCAGCAATGGATACGCTGCCGTCAATATCTACCATAATGAGATTGGCGGACGTATGATCGGCGCCACCGTGTAAATCAAAACCGAAATTACCAACGTAGACACGCCCCAATCGATCAACAATCATATCGTTGCAGTGGAAACTGGCAAGC
Source organism: uncultured Spongiibacteraceae bacterium (assembly GCA_964401565.1). Lineage (GTDB taxonomy): Bacteria > Pseudomonadota > Gammaproteobacteria > Pseudomonadales > Dasaniaceae > Oceanicoccus. The sequence continues at coordinate 3,768 of CAYNZI010000103.1, read as the reverse complement.
GCTGAAAGATCTGCCACTTCCGAAGCACCATCTTCCCCCAGTTTCATTAACCGCCTGTCAGGCATGGAAACGAACAGGAGAGAGCCGTCAGCAGCCCAGCCCAAGCCCGATGTATCCTGCGTGGCTTGATGGACAATACTAAGATTTCCATCGAGATCGACCGTGCATATTTTTTTATCATGCATGTCTGAAAACCATAGTTTGTCGTTGTGCCATCTGGGCCCTTCGGCAAAAATAAGGCCGTCAATCAACGTGGTAAACTGGCTCATGTTTCTCTCCGGTGTTTTTTATTATTTATAATCAACCTTACCACTTTTCGGCTGATTATCGTGAAGTTATCGCGATAGTCAGCTGATTGATGAAGACGATTACTTGTCTCTGGGTATGATTCTTTTCAGTACAGACTGGACTGTCATTACCGTTTTGTCACCGACATAGATACGGCCTGAGACAAACACCATCGACCCTGTGCGGCGGGTTATCGTAGCTTTTGCCTCCACCCATTCACCCGTATGGGCGCTTGATACAAAGTCGCAGCTGGCACTGACCGTGGTGCAGTTTTCTTTTTGACCTTTCATTGCTGCCATTACCACTGCGTAATCGGCGAAAAAAAGTAAAATACCGCCATGAACACCGCCTATCGCGTTGCTATGCTGGTCTCCAGCAAGAAAACCGAGGGTTAATTCGTCATCGCTTTTTTTGTAGTAAAATGGACCGACATGCGATTCTGCAGTGGCTGGATTTCTGAGTGTTCTGAAACCTTCTGGAACTCCGGAAGGATTAGCATCCTGTGTCATATGTTTGCCTTTTTGTGAATTGGGTCGGGGAGCTATTCTTTATTCATTTCCAGGTTGTCGATCATACAACGCAACCCGGGGATTCTATCGTTAAAAAAAAGCCCCGAATAATACGAGGCTGGTTTTAGGTAACGCGATTACTTGTCGACTGAGTTTAAACGCGAACCTCTTCGATCTGTACGGCGTTAATCTTAGCTTCGTTCGCGGCCTTTTGAAACGATTCTATCTGATCGAAGTTCATGTAGCGATAAACCTCGTCGGACATAGTATCCAGTTCCTTAACGTAATCCATGTATTCTGCCGGAGTCGGTAGTCTACCCAAAATACCGCCAACGGCAGCGAGTTCGGCAGAAGTCAGGTAAACGTTTGCACCATCACCCAGTCGATTAGGGAAGTTTCTGGTAGATGTCGACAGGACAGTGGATCCCGCTGCGACACGAGCTTGGTTACCCATGCATAGGGAGCACCCTGGCATTTCCGTACGAACACCATTGCGGCCGAAGATATTATAGTAACCTTCTTCCATTAACGTGTGCTCATCCATTTTAGTTGGAGGTGCCACCCAAAAGCGTGTTTTCAGCGCCTCAGTGTTCTTCTCCAGCAGTTTCCCCGCGGCCCGAAAGTGGCCGATATTCGTCATACATGAGCCGATGAAAACTTCGTCTACTTCAGCGCCGGATACTTCTGACAGTAGTCGTGCGTCGTCAGGATCATTTGGGCAGCAAACAATAGGCTCAGTCACGTCAGCCAGATCAATTTCAATAACGGCCGCATATTCAGCGTCTGCATCAGCTGTCATTAGCTCAGGATTTTCCAGCCAGGCTTCCATGGCCTGAGCGCGACGCTCTAGTGTTCTCGCATCACCGTATCCGTCGGCAATCATCGAGCGTAGCAATGTGACATTCGACGTCATGTACTCGCGCAAAGGTGCTTCGGATAGTTTGATGGTGCAACCCGCGGCTGAACGTTCTGCGGAAGCGTCTGACAATTCAAATGCTTGCTCAACTTTAAGGTCGTCCAGTCCTTCAATCTCAAGAACTCGGCCTGAAAAGAAGTTGATCTTGCCTTTCTTTTCTACCGTTAATAGGCCTTGCTTAATACCGTAGTAAGGAATGGCGTGAACTAAATCGCGCAAGGTAATACCCGGCTGCATTTCACCTTTGAAACGAACCAAAACAGATTCGGGCATGTCGAGAGGCATTACACCGGTAGCGGCCGCAAAGGCAACCAGACCGGAACCGGCAGGGAACGATATACCCATTGGGAATCGCGTGTGAGAATCACCACCTGTACCGACAGTGTCTGGCAATAACATGCGGTTGAGCCAGCTATGGATAACACCATCGCCCGGGCGAAGTGATACACCGCCGCGGGTCATAATAAAGTCAGGAAGTGTGTGCTGGGTATCGATATCGACAGGCTTGGGATAAGCAGCGGTGTGACAGAATGACTGCATGGTTAGATCAGCAGAGAAACCAAGGCAGGCAAGATCTTTCAGTTCATCTCGCGTCATTGGGCCCGTTGTATCCTGAGATCCAACTGTCGTCATTTTGGGTTCGCAATAGGTGCCCGGGCGCATTCCTTCAACACCACAGGCTCTGCCGACCATTTTCTGGGCTAGGGTATAGCCTTTGCCCGTATCAACGGGTACTGATGGAACTCGGAAAAGATCGGAAGCCGGCAAACCCAGAGTTTCTCTTGCTCTCTGTGTTAAGCCGCGGCCAATAATGAGGTTAATACGGCCGCCCGCACGAACTTCATCAAGTATAACGTCTGATTTCAGTTCAAATTCTGACAACACTTCGCCAGATTCGGACAAGATTTTGCCGTCGTAAGGGCGAATTTCGATAACATCACCCATACTCAGTTTATCGACAGGTGCTTCAAAGACTAAGGCGCCAGCATCTTCCATCGTGTTGAAAAAGATAGGCGCGACTTTACCACCAATACAAATTCCGCCACCGCGCTTGTTAGGCACGCCGGGAAGGTCATCACCGAAAAACCATAAAACAGAGTTAGTGGCCGATTTACGCGAGGAGCCCGTACCGACAACATCGCCGATGAAAGCCACTGGCAAGCCTTTGGCTTTCACTTCATCAATTTGCTTCATGCAACCGACAACGCCAGGCTCATCGGGGACTAACCCTTCGCGCTGCATTTTGTAGGAAGCGCGGGCATGTAGCGGAATGTCCGGGCGAGACCATGCATCGGGAGCCGGAGACAAATCGTCAGTATTGGTTTCGCCAGTTACTTTGAAAATAGCGACCTTTGTTGATTTAGGAACTTCTTCACGGCTTGTGAACCATTCGCCATCGGCCCACGACTGCAATACACCGGCGGCATTGGCATTACCAGACTTGGCTTTTTCTGCAACGTCGTGAAATGCGTCAAATACTAACAGTGTGTGTTTAAGCTGTTTGGCAGCGAGCACGCCCAGATCAGCATCATCAAGGGCACTTACCAGCGTCTCTATGTTATATCCACCAAGCATCATACCCAGTAACTCGATGGCTTTAGCTTTATCGATCAGTGGAGAGGCGGCTTCACCGTTGACAATGGCGGACAAGAAGCCGGCTTTTACATAAGCGGCTTCATCAACACCGGGCGGTACCCGGTTTGTGATCAGGTCCAGCAGGTATTCTTCTTCTCCAGCTGGAGGGGTTTTCAACAGTTCGACCAAGCCTGCGACTTGTTCTGGATTCAGCGGTTTCGGCGGGATAGATTCTGCAGCGCGTTCTTCTACGTGTTTACGATAGGCTTCTAGCACGGATTAATTCCTCTGTAGTTGATTTTACCCGCATTGACAGGATCACTGCGTCGCGGGGCTGTCAATGCACACATTGACGGAATAGCCAGACTCACAATACCCATAAGACCAGCTTTGTAATTAGGGAGCGGATTATACTAAATTTAGCTCAGTAAGTTAAGTTGCTGATCTACAAAGAACTATTCTTTGATTCTATGCTAGTTA